>NZ_JBFODJ010000128.1:0-178982 GCF_040908265.1 Aeromonas sp. R5-1 | reverse complement strand
ACATGCTGGATGTGGTATGCCCCAATGACTCGCTCACCTCGACGGTTGTACACCACCTGATGTGTTATGCCCCGCGCTTGGCTGAAACTGGCATACACCCCTGCACCATCACTGCAGAGCACTGCATCGGGCGCGATGAGTGGCTGCAACACCGCTTTCACCGTCTGCGCATCCAGCCTTTCCAGCTGAAAGTCGGCTTGATGGCCCGCCCTGTCCTGCACCACCATCACCGGGATGTAATCCCGCCCGGTCCCCCGGGTACGCCCTTTCCCGCCACGATGTCTTGCCGGACGAGGCAACCCTCGCTGCCCCTTGAACGATTCGAGGAAGAAGGTTTCATCCACTTCCACAATGCCTTCTTCCCGTGTTGCCTGGTGGTTTGCCATCGCCTTCAGGAAGCGGTGACGCCACAAGAAGGCGGTGTTCTTGCAAACACCGCAGCGGACGGCGGCCTGGCGGACAGTGAGCCCGTCGATGAGAGCCTGGGCGTAGTCCTCCCAATGCTCAGCCTTACGTAATCTGGCCAAAGGCGTCTTGGTGAGGAGGGAGCTGGTTCGCCGACACTGCTTACAACGGTAACGACGCAGCCCACGGCTCCAGCCCCAGGGGGCCAGCTGGGTGGCATCCGCCTGGCAGTGGGGACAGCCGCAGCATGTGGGTAACTGGGCATGGAGGGACGTAATCGGGTGTGGAGCGGCGAGCTCATGCTGAGCGACACGGCGCTGACGCAGAGTAAGTAATGGAAAGAGGGACAACAGGTGTTGGAAGGCTGGCGTATCCATGATGAAGGTCCTTGCGGTGATGACCTACTTCCAGATTAGCCTTCCAACACATAATTGGGACAGCGCCATAAAAAAGCCCCGCTCATCGAGCGGGGCTTTTGCATTCTGGAGGGCGGGAGCAATCAGGCCTTCCAGGCTTTCCAGGTGTTGATCAGGCCGTTGGTGGAGCCGTCGTGGCTGGTGACGGCCTCATCGGTGCCCAGCTCCGGCAGGATCTTGTTGGCCAGCTGTTTGCCCAGCTCCACACCCCACTGGTCGAAGGAGAAGATGTTCCAGATTGCGCCCTGTACGAAGATCTTGTGCTCGTACATGGCGATCAGGGAGCCGAGGGTTTTCGGGGTCAGCTGCTTGAACAGGATGGAGTTGGTCGGGCGGTTGCCTTCGAACACCTTGAACGGCACCAGATCCTTGACTTGCTCCAGCGTCTTGCCGGCGGCCAGGAACTCGGCCTCCACCGCTTCCTTGCTCTTGCCGAAGGCCAGGGCTTCGGTCTGGGCGAAGAAGTTGGCCAGGAGCTTCGGATGGTGGTCACCGATGGGGTTATGGCTGATGGCCGGCGCCAGGAAGTCGCAGGGGATCAGCTTGGTGCCCTGATGGATCAGCTGGTAGAAGGCGTGCTGGCCGTTGGTGCCCGGCTCACCCCAGATGATGGGACCGGTCTGGTAGTCAACCGGATTGCCGTCGCGATCCACGTACTTGCCGTTGGACTCCATGTTGCCTTGCTGGAAGTAGGCAGGGAAGCGATGCATGTACTGATCGTACGGCAGGATAGCTTCGGACTCGGCACCATGGAAGTTGTTGTACCACAGGCCGATCAGGGCCAGCAGTACGGGCACGTTCTGCTCATAGGCGGCAGTGGCGAAGTGCATGTCCATCTCGAAGGCGCCTTGCAGCAGGGCCTCGAAGTGCTCGAAGCCGAGGGAGAGGGCGATGGGCATGCCGATGGCGGACCAGGAGGAGTAGCGGCCGCCGACCCAGTCCCAGAACTCGAACATGTTGTCGGTGTCGATGCCAAACTCGGCCACGGCCTTGCCGTTGGTCGACAGGGCGGCGAAGTGCTTGGCCACGTGAGCCTTGTCACCGGCGTGACCGAGGAACCAGTCGCGGGCGGTCAGGGCGTTGGTCATGGTCTCCTGGGTGGTGAAGGTCTTTGAGGCGACCAGGAACAGGGTGGTTTCCGGATCGATCTTCTTGAGCGTCTCGGCGATGTGGGTGCCGTCGACGTTGGAGACGAAGTGCATCTCCAGGTGATTCTTGTAGGGGCGCAGGGCCTCGGTGATCATGACGGGGCCCAGATCGGAGCCACCAATGCCGATGTTGACCACGTGCTGGATGGCCTTGCCGGTATAGCCCTTCCACTCGCCACCGATGACCTTCTCGCAGAAGCCCTTCATCTTGGCCAGTACGGCGTTCACTTCCGGCATCACGTCCTTGCCGTCAACCTCGATGGGACGGTCGGAGCGGTTGCGCAGGGCGGTGTGCAGTACGGCGCGCCCTTCGGTCATGTTGATCTTGTCGCCGTTGAACATGGCGTCGATGGCGCTGCGCAGATCGGTCTCGCCAGCCAGGTTCACCAGCAGCTTGAGGGTCTCTTCGGTGATCAGGTTCTTGGAGTAGTCGACCAGGATGTCGCCACCGAAGGTGAGGGAGAACTTGTCAAAACGCTTGGGATCCTGTGCGAACAGATCCTTGAGACGCATCTCCTTGTTGGCTGCAAAATGGGCTTCCAGTGCCTGCCAGGCCTGGGTCCGGGTTGGATTGATATTTTTCATAGGATTATCAGTCTTCCAAGTTGTGTTTGAACCTTGCAGGCAAGGCTCCCGCCAAACCTTATTATGCGAGCATTATACCGGGCACTCCGTGCGCCCCGTGTAACAGAGCATTACCAATTGTCTGCAACGAGGGAGTGTACAACCAAAACAGTGCGATTATGAGTCACCCAGTACCCCGGGATCTTGCGTTCGCGCATGCTTGTTCGGGTTGAAAAGGCTTTCATTTCAAGGGGAGCACGGCCGTGGCGCTGGAAAGCTGGCGTGACAGATAAAAGGGTATTCAACAGACGCTCATCGGACGGTTTTTTGAGCAGGCGCAAATGGCGGGCAACAGACGCTGGCTACCATATGAGCCGAATGGACGAGATCTCCCAGGGATGGCCAAGGTATGGAATCAATGGTGTGGAATGAGGAGATCGAGATGAAAGCCCTGTTATCCCTGTTTGCCCTGAGCCTGATCGCCACCGGCCTCATCGGTTTGCTGACCCTGACGCTGGCCAATGCGGCGCCGACGCTGGAGATCCGCGTGCTGGCGGTGATCGGTGCAGTGCTGGGGGGCTATGTGCTGATGCAGCCCCTGCTCAACCGGGTCGCACGTCGGCTGGGGTGAGAACACGGTGCGACCTGGTGCGCAAGACCGGCCTGTGGCCGGTTTTTTTCATGTCACAGAAGGCAGAAACGACAGTGCCAGCCCGAAGGCTGGCACTGGAGAACGCGCACCGAGGATCAATCCGCCGTCTTCTGCATGTGGACCACACGCTGGGGGAAGGGGATCTCGATGCCCTCGGCGTCGAAGGTGAGCTTCACCTTCTCGTGGAAGTCGAACCAGACACCCCAGTAATCACCGGTCTTGACCCAGGGACGCACCACGATGTTGACTGAGGAGTCGGCCAGCGCGGCAACGGCAATGGTGGCTGCCGGCTCCTTCAGGATGCGGGGCTCTTCGCTCACCAGCCGCTCCAGGATCTGTTTGGCCTTGCGCAGGTCGGAGCCGTAGCCGATGCCGAAGGTCATGTCGACGCGGCGGGTATCCATGCGCGAGTAGTTGACGATGGTGCCGTTGAGGATGGCGGAGTTCGGCACTACCACCATCTTGTTGTCACCCGAGGTGAGGGTGGTGGTGAAGAGCTGCACCGATTGCACAACGCCATTGGTGCCTGCCACCTCGATAAATTCCCCTGCCTTGATGGGGCGGAAGATGATGAGCAGGAAACCGGCGGCAAAGTTGGAGAGAGAGCCCTGCAGCGCCAGACCGATGGCCAGACCGGCGGCACCGATAATGGCGACGAAGGAGGCGGTCTGCACCCCGACCCGGCCCAGGGCGGCGATCACCACGAACACCAGGATGGTGTATTTGAGGATGCTGCCGACGAAGTGGGTGACGGTGGTGTCCAGCTTGCGGGTCTGCATCACCTTGACCACGCCACCGCTGAGAAGGTTGGCTGCAATGTAACCGACCAGCAGGGTGATCAGGGCGGCGGCGATGTTGACCGCATACTCGATGATCAGCCCCTGGTTGTTGGTCAGCCAGGTCTGTGCTTCGGTAATGATCTCGGGTTCCATAGGATGTCCTGTTGGTGTGAAGATTTATGGCAGATGAATCTAACATTTGAGCGCGACAAGCTGGGTCGCATCTGGTGCTTGTCTCTTCTTTTGTGCCACAAAAAGCAAGGGAGGCCAAGGCCTCCCGTTTTGTCACAACCCTGCTGGCGCAGGGACGCTGGGCATGTACGCACTCAGCTTTGCAGCAGCTGGCAGCGGATAAACTGCCACTGATCTTCAAACCCTGCGGTGGGTTTGATTGTGAGCTCGGAGCGGACGTGCATTGACTGATGCGGTCTGCTGGCTCAGCTTTGCAGCAGCTGGCTGCGGATAAACTGCCACTGATCTTCAAACCCGGCAGTGGGCTTGATTGTGAACTCGGAGCGGGACGTGCATTGGTTGATGCGGTCTGCTGGCTCAGCTTTGCAGCAACTGGCTGCGGATGAACTGCCACTGATCTTCAAACCCGGCGGTGGGCTTGATTTTGAACTCCGAGCGGACGAACTGGCTGATGCGGCCCTCGGTATAGGCCAGCAGCAGGTTGGCCAGCATGGTCTCGTCGAGCTGGAAGCCCTGGCCTTCCCGCAGCCGTTTCTCGCGCAGTACCTGCTTTATCTGGGTCTCCAGCTTGTCGAACAGAATGCTGATGCGATCCCGCAGCCGATCGTGTTCGCCCAGCAGGGCATCGCCATTGAGAATGCGGGTGATGCCGGGGTTGCGCTCGGCGAACACCAGCAGCAGCTGCAGTATGTGATGGCAGCGGGCCATGGTGTCCTTCTCTTCGGCCATGATCAGGTTGACCCGTGACAGCAGGGAATCCTCGATAAAGTCGATCAGCCCCTCGAACATCCTCGCCTTGCTGGGAAAATGCCGGTAGAGGGCCGCCTCGGACACGCCCACCTCGGCCGCGAGGCGTGCCGTGGTGATGCGCTGGCCCGGGCTGGTTTCCAGCATGTGGGCGAGTGCCTGCAGGATCTGATCGCGCCGACTCTGTTTCTGGTTACTGCTTGCCATGGATTCCCCTAAAAAACAATGGCTTGATTCTATTATTTGGCACGTGCCCCAGGGGGCCGTGTGGTCTTGTTATTGGCGACCAGAAGAACCAAACCCGCCTTCACCCCGTTCACTCTGATTGAATTCGTCGACCAACTGGAAGCTGGCCTGTACCACTGGCAGGATCACCAGCTGGGCGATGCGCTCGCCAGGCTGCATGGTGAAGCTGTCGTTGCCACGGTTCCAGACCGAGACCATCAACTGACCCTGGTAGTCGGAGTCGATGAGGCCGACCAGGTTGCCCAGCACGATGCCGTGCTTATGGCCGAGGCCGGAGCGGGGCAGGATGGTGGCGCACAGACCCGGATCCTGGATGTGAATGGCCAGCCCGGTCGGCACCAGCGTGGTGTCGCCCGGGGCCAGGGTCAGCGGGGCATCCAGCAGGGCGCGCAAGTCCATGCCAGCGGAGCCCGGTGTGGCGTAGGCGGGCAGCGGGAAGTCGGTGCCGATGCGGGCATCCAGGATTTTCAGTTCAATTTGTGTCGTCATGAATCTTTTTCAATTGGATCGCCTGGCGATCGGGTGGTACTGCAGGAGCCTGGGGCTCCCGGCATGTTCAATGGGCTCAGGGTCGATAATGGCGTGCAATCAGGGCGACAAGATGACGGGCGAGCGTCAGCTTATCGGCCAGGGGCAGGGCGGCTTGACCCCCTTGCCAGAAGACGGTCAGGGCGTTGTCATCGGCATTGAAGCCCTGGCCTGCACGGGACACATCGTTGGCTGCGATCATGTCCAGCCGCTTACGTCGAAGTTTGTCGAGGGCGTATTGTTCCACATCCACGGTTTCGGCGGCAAATCCGACGGTGAAGGGTTTGTCTGACAACGCCCCCACATCGGCGATGATGTCGGGGTTTTTGACCAGGGTCAGCTGCATCTGGTCGTTGTCGCCGGTCTTCTTGATCTTTTGCTCGGCCACCTGGGCGGGACGGTAGTCGGCGACGGCAGCGCAGCCGATAAAGAGGTCGCACTCACCGACCCGGCTCATCACTGCTTCGTGCATCTGCAGGGCACTCTCCACATCGATGTGGGTAACGCCGGCCGGGGTGGCCAGTGCCACCGGGCCGCTCACCAGGGTCACCTCCGCGCCCGCTTCGCGCGCGGCGCGGGCGATGGCGTAGCCCATCTTGCCGGAGCTGTGGTTGCTGATATAGCGCACCGGATCGAGCGCCTCGCGGGTCGGCCCGGCGGTGAGCAGCAGCCTGACGCCTGCCAGGAGCGGTTCGGCGGCGAGCTGCTGGCAGCAGCGTTCCACCAGTTCCAGGGGATCCAGCATCCGGCCCGGGCCCACGTCGCCGCAGGCCTGGCTGCCGGAGTCTGGCCCCCACAGCTGAATGCCGCGCTCGGCTAGGGTCTGAAGGTTGGCCTGGGTAGCGGCGTTGCGATACATCTGCTGGTTCATGGCTGGCGCCAGGGCGACAGTCGCTGGGGTGGCCAGGCAGAGGGTGGTGAGCAGCTCGTCCGCCATGCCGGCGGCCATGCGGGCCATCAGGTTGGCGCTGGCGGGGGCGATCAGCACCAGATCGGCCCACTTGGCCAGTTCGATGTGGCCCATGCCCGCCTCGGCAGCCGGGTCCAGCAGACTGTCGGCCACCGGGTGGCCTGAGACGGCTTGCAGGGTCAGCGGGGTGATGAACTCCTTGGCGGAGCGGGTCATCACCACTCGCACCTCGGCCCCCTGATCTTTCAGGCGACGTACCAGTTCGGCACTCTTGTAGGCGGCGATCCCGCCACTGACACCCAACAGGATGCGCTTATCGGCCAATCTCATCTGCTGCTTCTCTTCCGGCTCACTCTGACTGGTCGGCTAAGATAGCACAGGCAATGGGTGGCGACAGAGGCTGACATGGGGGAGTTGTGGTCGGGCTCGCGGGATTCTTTGCTATGTTTTCTCTCAATAGCCATCAGGGAGAGACAAATGAGCATCAAGGAGTGGCCGGAAGAGGAGCGCCCGAGGGAAAAGCTGCTGCGCCGAGGGGCGGCGACGCTCTCCGATGCCGAACTGCTGGCCATCTTCCTGCGCACCGGGGTCAGCGGGTTGAGTGCGGTGGATCTCTCTCGCCAGTTGTTGCAGCAGTTTGGTTCCCTGCGGGCACTGCTGGGAGCCGAGCAGCAGGATTTTTGTGGCGCTCACGGGCTGGGACCTGCCAAGTATGCCCAGTTGCAGGCGGTGCTGGAGATGGGGCGGCGCCATCTGGCCGAACAGTTGCAACGGGGAGAGGCGCTCACCTCGCCCGGGCTAACCCGGGACTTTCTGCAAGCCCAGTTGCGGGATCGGGGGCGGGAGGTGTTCGCCCTGCTGCTGCTCGACAACCAGCACAGGGTCATCCGGTTTGTCGAACTTTTTTACGGCACCCTCGACTCGGCGAGCGTCTGGCCCAGAGAAATCGTGCAGATCGCGCTCAAACATAATGCAGCCGCCGTGATTCTGGCGCATAATCACCCGTCCGGCGTGGCCGAGCCCAGTCGGGCGGACCGCCAGATCACGGATCGGATCCTGGCCGCCCTGGCCCTGGTCGATATCAGAGTGCTTGATCACCTGGTGATCGGTGATGGCATCACGGTTTCTTTCGCAGAGCGTGGTTGGTTGTGACTGGGCTCTGGCACTGTATTAGTTGATCTTTGATCACGGATGCTGTATAAAATGCCGCCTTCTGTTTGCCCCGCAATCGAAGGCCAGCGGGGCAGATATTTGCTCGAGCAATGAAGTAAGATTTGGAGAGACTGACATGTCTAGAGTATGCCAAGTAACCGGCAAGCGCCCGGCAGTTGGTAACAACCGTTCGCACGCTAACAACGCTACCAAGCGTCGTTTCCTGCCGAACCTGCACACTCACCGTTTCTGGGTTGAGAGTGAAAAACGCTTCGTGAGCCTGCGCGTATCCGCAAAAGGCATGCGTATCATCGACAAGCGCGGCGTTGAAGTGGTTCTGGCTGAACTGCGTGCCAGCGGCGTTAAGGTATAAGGAATTAGATCATGGCTAAAGGTATTCGCGATAAGATTCGCCTGAACTCCAGCGCCGGTACTGGTCACTTCTATACCACTACCAAGAACAAGCGCACCATGCCCGAAAAAATGGAGATCAAGAAATTTGATCCCGTGATTCGTCAGCATGTGATCTACAAAGAAGGCAAAATCAAGTAATTACTTGGTTTCGCTGCAAAAACCCGGCCTCGTGCCGGGTTTTTTTATGGCTGGAATTCAGTACACTGCCGATTCGAAGGGAGGCTAGCCATGTTCAAACTGAGCCGCAAAGGCTGGAACAACGTGATCATCGTGGTCGTGTTGATCGTCATTACCCTGTTGCACCGGCTGGAGCAGGCCCAGCAGGAGAACAGTGCCAAACGCGCGCGTCCGCTGTTGCCGGAGAGTGCCGTGGTGTTGACCTGGCAGGGGCCGAGCTGGCAGATAGAGCGTATCGGCCAGGGCTGGCGCAGCGCGCCGGATCTGGGGCTCGGCAGCGCCCAGCTGGCGGCCCGCATCGAGGCGTGGCAAGGCTGGCTGCTGCCCCCCGGCGAGCCCGTGCGCGGCACCCCGGTGACCCTCAAGATCTGGATCGCCGGACAGAGCGATCCGGTGGAAGTCGGGCTCTATCAGGACGACGGCAAGTTTGCCGCCCTGCTGCCCTCCTCGACCTGGCTCAGCCTGAGTCAGGCGCAATACCGTGACCTGATGCGTCCCATGCCCTGAACGAGAGATCGCCCATGCCTGAATTACCGGAAGTCGAAGTCAGCCGCCAGGGCATCTCCCCCTGGCTTACCGGCATCAAGGTGACCCGCGTGGTGGTGCGGGACGGCCGCCTGCGCTGGCCCGTGCCCGGCGAGATCCAGGAGCTGGTGGATCTCGTCATCCACCGCGTCAGCCGCCGCGCCAAATACCTGTTGCTGGAGACCGACTTCGGCACCGCCATCCTCCATCTCGGGATGTCCGGCAGCCTGCGGGTGCTGGACATCGGCACCCCGGCCGAGAAGCACGATCACGTGGATATCGAGCTGGCCAACGGCAAGCTGCTGCGGCTCAACGATCCGCGCCGTTTTGGCGCCCTGCTGTGGACCCGCGAACCGGCCGAGGCCCATGCCCTGCTCGCCAAGCTGGGGCCGGAACCCCTCACCGATGCCTTCCATGCCGATTACCTGCGGGAGCGGGCGAAGGGGCGCAGCACCGCCATCAAGCAGTTCCTGATGGACAACCACGTGGTGGTCGGGGTGGGCAACATCTACGCCAACGAGGCGCTCTATGCCGCCGGCATTCATCCCAGGCGGGCGGCAGGCAACATCAGCGCCGAGCGGCTGGGCACCCTGGTGAGCGAGATCAAGCGGGTGTTGGCCGAGGCCATTCGCCAGGGGGGCACCACCCTCAAGGATTTCACCAGCGCCGACGGCAAGCCGGGCTATTTCGTCCAGCAGCTGCAGGTTTACGGCCGTGGCGGCCAGCCCTGTTTCCACTGCCACACCCTGCTCACCGAGGTGAAGATGGGCCAGCGAACCACGGTGTTCTGCTCCCACTGCCAACGCTGAAAGCGGGATTTTTGAGCCGGAACCGGCCAAGTTGTAAGAGAGTATTTCCGGTCTGTTGAAGCGGCGTCAGCCCATGACTACTATCTCGCCAGTTCAGGCTGCGAGGTAATAAAATGACAGCTAAATCAATAGACTGGGAACATTTATCCCGGCAGGGGCACTATTGTGCCCACGATATGGCCCGCTTCCTCTATCCCGAAGACAGCGCCCGCAAGACCTTCAATCGCGGCAAGTTTTTGCTGCGCAGTCTGCTCTACCGTGCGCAGTTGAACCGGGTGTTCGAGCTGTTCCAGAGCGCCCCCCTGCGGGCGCTTCCCGCCCGCCACCCCGAGCTGCTCGACAAGCCGATGCGCCCCTATCGCTTCGCCTGCTCGACGGTGAACCAGCGGGTCAAGATGGTGGAGGATCACTACCGCCTGCTGCTGGGCCTGTACCCCGAGCTCATCGACCCGCTCTATCTGGGGGAGGGGATAGTGCTGGGCCATTATCCCGATGGCGGCTGGCGCATCGTGCTGCGTCACGACGGCACCTTCCGCAGGGAGGCGGAGCTGGCGCTCTCCATCGTCAACGCGCGGGGGAAGCGACTCTACAGCTGTGCCTTCTCCCTGGCGGGCAACGAACAGGAGCTGGCCCTGGTGATCGGGTCGGTGCAGGGGCCAGAGCCCTGTGTCGAGCAGCCCCAGGAGCAGGTGCGGGCATTGACCCGGGCGGGTCAGGGTCTGAGACCCAAGTCGCTGGTGGTGATGCTGGTGATGGCGCTGGCCGGGGCCATGGGGGCCCACCGGGTCTGTGCGGTGCGCATGAAGGCCCACATCTTCCAGGCAAGAAGGTACAGCAAGAAGAAGAAAGCCTGCCTCCAGGCGGACTACGACGAGCTGTGGCAGGAGTTTGGCGCCCTCGATCAGGACGCCAACTTCGTGCGGCTGCAACCCGTGGTGCGCAAGCCGCTGGAGGAGATCGCCTCCAAGAAGCGGGCCATGTACCGGCGCCGTTACGAGTGGCTCGATCAGTTGGAGCGGGCGATCCGCCAGCAGTTTGCCCGCAGCTAGGCGTGCAGTGCGTTGATGCAACAAGGGCTACCCGCGGGTAGCCCTTGTTCGTTTCTGCCCATCAGGGGAGGGATTAGCGCTGCTGCTTGGTGGCGATGGCCTGGGCCACCAGGGGGTCGACGAACTGGTGGATGTCACCTCCGTGCAGCGCCACCTCCTTCACCAGGGTGGAGGAGATGAAGGAGTTCTCCTCCGCCGGGGTAAGGAAGACGCTCTCCAGGGTGGGCATCAGGCGACGGTTCATGTTGGCGAGCTGGAACTCGTATTCGAAGTCGGAGACGGCGCGCAGGCCGCGGATCAGCACGTTGGCCTGCTGCTCCCTGGCAAAATCCACCAGCAGGCCGGAGAAGCCCACCACCTTGACGTTGGGCAGGTGAGCCGTCACCTGCCGGGCCAGCTGAACGCGCTCCTCGAGATCGAACAGCGGCCGTTTGCTCGGGCTGTTGGCCACCCCGACCACCACCTCGTCGAACAGTCTGGCGGCGCGGCCAATGAGATCGGTATGGCCGTTGGTGATGGGGTCGAAGGTGCCGGGATAGATTACCTTGTTGGTCATGCTGCTGATTCCTGAAACCGGAAAACTGGTCGCATTATAGGGGCTGTTGCCGGTTTGTCGCGACCGGGATGGCGCGGATTTCTGGCGCTGATCGGCGGTCGGGGTCGCACAAATCGGAGCCCCGTGGCGTCTTCGCTTGAGAATCGCCCTGCATCAGGCAAGAATACCCCCATCGCGCATCAAGCCTCCTTCGCTGGTGACAGGGAGCATAGGGATTTTTTATGAAACGTATTCTGGTAGTCCGCAATGACAAGATTGGTGACTTCATGCTGGCGTGGCCGAGCTTTGCCATGCTCAAGCGCTCCATGGAGTGTCATGTGACTGCCCTGGTTCCCGCCTACACGGCGCCCTTGGCCCGCCTCTGCCCCTGGATCGACGAGATCATCCTGGATCCGGGCGCCCGGGCCGACAAGGAGCAGCAACGCGCCCTGCTGGCGCGCATCAAGGCGGCCGCCTTCGATGCCTCCATCTGCCTCTTCTCCAACACCCGCAATGCCAAGCTGGTGTGGAAGGCGCACATTCCCTACCGGCTGGCACCAGCCACCAAGCTGGCCCAGGTGCTCTACAACCAGCGCCTGGTGCAGCGCCGCTCCCGCTCCCAGAAGCCGGAGTACGAATACAACCTGGATCTGGTGCGCCGCTTCCTCGCCGATCAGCATCAGACCGTGGTAGAGCCACAGGGCCCCTACCTCGACTTCGACCCCGAGAGCCTGCTGCAGGTGCGCGAGCAGGTCGCCGCCCGTCTCAGGCTCGACGCCAGCCGCCCCTGGCTGATGGTGCATGCGGGCAGCGGTGGCTCGGCCAACAACCTCTCCATCGAGCAGTACTCGCGCCTCATCATCAAGCTCAACCAGGCCTGTCCCGAGTTGCAGTGCGTGTTGACGGCAGGGCCGGGGGAGGAGGGGAAGGCGGAGCAGTTGGCGGCCGAACTGCTGGCCCATGGGGGCAACGGCTGGATCTATCGCTCCGACGAGGGGTTGCCGAAGTTCTGCCTGGTGATGGCCAACGCCGCCCTGTTCGTGGCGGGCAGCACGGGGCCCCTGCACATCGCCGCGGCCATGGACGTGCCGACCGTCGGTTTCTTCCCGGCACACCGTTCGGCGACGCCGCTGCGCTGGCGGCCGCTCAATGGCGAGGGGCGCCATCTGCCCTTCAGCCCGCCGGAAGACAGCGACCACCCGGAGGACATGAGCCAGCTCGATCCCAAGGCCATGGCGGCAGAGATCGCCCGCTGGGCGCCGCCCTTCTGGCGCGCCGAGCGCTGAGAGCGCACACAGAACATACAGACAGGGCCCCGCGGGGCCCTGTCTTGTATGGGGATGAGCCCTGCTGGTAGACCGGCCTACCGGGCGTGGTCCCCGACAGCCCCCTTGACGGGCCTGCCCGGGCCCCGAGCAGGGGAAACCTGTCGGTATAAGCCGGAGTCGGGTCATGTTGCCAATATCCATGCATTCGGCTTATAGCGGCCAGTTTTCGTCCGTGGCGCCCGGGTTTGCGCCGTGAGCGGCCCCGCGAGGGCTGCGCTCGCTCCATGGCAATAGGGTTTGCCCCTTGTCCCGCTGGAACAAGGGGTGAGTGATTAATGCGATGTTTGAGGCGCGATGCCCTATTTCGGCTGCTGGGGCTGCTGGCGAACCCAGAGATCGGCGTATTTGACGAAGGTGGAGTGGGCGGAGAGGATGGCCAGCAGCAGGCCCTGCTTGCCGTCGAGGAAACCGGCCTTAAGCAGGTACATCTTGAGGAAGCAGCCGACGGCGTGGACCAGCCCCTGGCCGAGGGATCCCTTCTTGCCGCGGGCGGTGCGCTGATCGGCCCATGCGCGGGCGTAGCCGGCGGATTTGACCAGGTAGTGTTCCAGATCCCGGTAGGTGTAGTGGAGGAGGTCGCCCTGCAGGTTGACGATCTTCATGTTGGCGCGCACCTCCACCTTCTCGTGTACCAGCGCCTCGTTGTAGCCGGTCAGCGCCTTGGGGTAGAGGCGCAGCACCCGATCCGGGTACCAGCCGCTGTGGCGGATGAAGCGGCCGAACACCCAGGAGAGGCGCGGGATGGAGTAGATGGTGTCGCTGGCCGGGTTGGCCATGACCTCCTGGATGGCTTCCCTGAGTTCCGGGGTGAGCCGCTCGTCCGCGTCCAGCCACAGCACCCATTCCGACTGGACATGGGACTGGGCGAGGCGGCGCTGACGGCCGAAACCGGGCCAGGTGGTGTTGACGAAGAAGCGGGCGCCAAATTCGGCGGCGATGGCCGGGGTGTCATCCTGACTGCCGGAGTCGAGAATGACGATTTCATCCGCCAGGCCTTCGAGGGAGGCGAGGCAGGCACGGAGGTTGTCGGCTTCGTTCTTGACGATCAGGACGGCCGCCAGGGTCGGTTTTTTCACAGGCAAGGGACTCTTGTTGGTGCCCGGCGGGCGGGTCATGCTCGGATTGGCGCCCATTCTAGCCTAAAACCCCGCGCGGGGCATGACCCGAGGGCCCGGTGGGCCCGCTTTTGAATGAGGGGAAAGGGGGATCTTTGCTACCCGGCAGTCGGTGGCCCAGGGCACGCCGTGTCCGGGTCGAAGAGGGCCTCAGGAGGGATGCGCGGGGGAGCAGATCCTGCCAGGTAGGCGTTTTGCGGGAGCAGACGGGTATCTTCTGTTATTTCTTCGGCCTTTCTTGGGGCATAATCTCGCCCAGTAATGATCAACAGCCGGGCCAGTCCCGAGAGAAGACGCGCGATGAAGATATTGGTGATCGGCCCCTCCTGGGTCGGCGACATGGTGATGTCCCAGAGCCTCTACAAGGCGCTCAAGAGCAACCACCCGGGCAGCGAGCTCCATGTGATGGCGCCGGCCTGGTGCGTTGCGCTGCTGGAGCGCATGCCCGAGGTGGACAAGGCCATCCCCATGCCGCTTGGCCACGGTGACTTCAAGCTGGGGGCACGCCGCCGCCTTGGCAAGCAGCTGGCCACGGAGCAGTACGATCAGGCCATCATCCAGCCCAACTCCATGAAGTCGGCCCTCATCCCCTGGTTTGCCAGGATCCCGGTGCGCACCGGCTGGAAGGGGGAGCACCGCTTCGGTCTGCTCAACGACATGCGCAGCAACAAGCAGGCCTTCCCGCTGATGGTGGAAGGCTATGTGGCTCTGGCCTACCCCAAGGGGCAGATGAAGAGTCGGGACGACATTCCCGCTATTCCCCATCCCTCCCTGCACGTGGATCTCATCAACCAGGGCAAGGCGCTGGAGCGGCTCGGCCTGAATCGTGCCCGCCCTGTGCTGGTACTCTGTCCGGGGGCCGAGTTCGGCCCGGCCAAACGCTGGCCGGAAGGGCACTACGCCGTGGTGGCGCAAAAGCACCTCGACGAGGGATGGCAGGTATGGATCTTCGGCTCGGGCAAGGACGTGGACGTGGCCAACACCATCCGCGATCGGATCAACCCCCTGTCGCGCCCCAACTGCCACGTGCTGGCGGGCAAGACCAGCCTGCACGAGGCGATCGACCTGATGGCGCTGGCCGGTCGGGTCATCGCCAACGACTCGGGCCTGATGCACGTGGCGGCCGCCCTCAACCGGCCGCTGATCGGCGTCTACGGTTCCACCTCGCCCCTCTATACCCCACCGTTGGCGGACAGGGTCGAGATCGTCCACACCGACATCGAGTGCCGCCCCTGCTTCAAGCGCACCTGCAAGTTCGGCCACCTCAAGTGCCTGATCGAACTGATGCCGGAACAGGTCATCGAGGCGGGAAATCGGCTGGAGCGTGGGGAAACGGCAGATCTGACCATAGTGCGGCAGCCGGTGGAATCCTCCGCTGCTGTACCAGGTAATAGCTAGCATGATCTACCGGTTGCTCTACAACCTGCTGATCCACTTGGGGTTGCCCCTGGCGCTGCTGGCGCTCTACAAGCCCAAAAAAGGCAAGCCCGGCTTCGGGGCACGCTGGGCCGAGCATCTGGGACGATTGCCGCCGACCGGACAGGAGGCTCCCCTCTGGATCCATGCGGTGAGCGTGGGGGAGACCCTGGCCATCACCCCCTTCATCCGCGCCCTCAAGGCCGAGCGCCCCGAGCTGCCCATCCTGCTCACCACCACCACCCGCACCGGCGCTGAACAGGCGGCTAAGCTCGGGGATCTGGTGGTGCACCGCTATGCGCCTCTCGACTATCCCTGGGCCATCTCGGCGTTTCTGAGCACCGTCAAGCCCCGTGCCCTCTGGGTGATGGAGACCGAACTGTGGCCGAACTGGCTGGCGGCCTGCGAGGCACGGCACCTGCCAGTGACCATCCTTAATGCCCGCCTCTCGGAGCGATCCTGTCAGCGCTATGGTCGCCTCCAGGGGGCCTTCGATGCCTTGAGCCGCCCATTGACCCACCTGCTGTGCCAGCATCAGGACGATGCGGATCGCTTCCATCGGCTGGGCATAGCGCGCAACCGGCTGGCGGTGACCGGATCCATCAAGTTCGACATCCAGTTTGGCGACGAGGTGCAGGCCAGGGGCCGTGCCCTGCGCCAGCAACTGGGGGAGGCACGACCTGTCTGGATCGCCGCCAGTACCCACCAGGGGGAAGACGAGCAGGTGCTGGCCGCCTTCGATCGGGTGCTCAAGGCCCATCCCTCCGCCCTGCTGATCCTGGTGCCGCGCCATCCCGAGCGTTTCGATCGGGTGGCCGAGCTGTGCGCCCCCTACGGTTGCGTGCGGCGTACGGCGGGCAGAGCGGTCGGCGAGAGGGACAAGATCTACCTGGGTGACACCATGGGCGAGCTGCCGCTGATGCTGGCGGCGGCGGATCTCGCCTTTGTCGGTGGCAGCCTGGTGCCCGTGGGCGGTCACAACCTGCTGGAACCGGCGGCGCTGGGCAAACCCTGCTTGACTGGCCCCGTCTATTTCAACTTCAGCGACATCACCCGCCAGCTGGTGGCCCAGGGGGGCGCCGCCGTGGTGGCGGATACAGAGGCGCTCGGCGACAAGGTGAACGCCTTGCTCGCCGATGTGGGCGCCCGCCGCGAGATGGGGGAGCAGGCCCGCGCCGTGGTGCTGCGCAATCAGGGGGCGCTGGCGCGCACCCTCTCCCATTGCCTCGCCAGCCTGGAAAGTGACGACTGAGGCGGGGCGGCGTGGTGGCCGCCCCGCCAGCATGTTTGCCAAACCCCGGGAGACAATCCGCGTCCCTTTCCTTTATGCTCTTCCCTTTGCCCCTGACCCTGTGATGCTCCGATGAACCGCGCTCCCCTGCTGTTGATGATACTGGTCACCCTGCTGGCCGCCGCTGGCTGGCTCTTCTCGAAAGAGGCGATTCGTGAACTGCCCACCGCCGCCTTTATCGGCAGCCGCTTCCTGCTGGCCGCCCTGCTGCTGTTGCCGCTCGCCTGGTTGCGCGAGCCGCCCCCCAGTGGCTCACAACTGCTGCGCGCCGCCGGGTGCGGCACCTTGCTCGGGGCCAGCCTGCTGTTCTGGGTTACCGCCATCAGCCAGAGCGATGCCCTCGGCAGCGGCGCCTTCATCATGAGCGTGGCCACCCTGATGGCGCCGCTCGCCGCCTGGGCCGCCTTCAAGGCCAGACCCGGCCGCCACTACTGGCTCACCCTGCCCGTCGCCGTGGCTGGCCTGCTGCTGCTCTCCAGCAGCACCCACTGGGGTGTGTCGCTCTCCCTGTTCTGGTTTCTGGCGGCGGCCGCAACCCTGGGGGTCCAGCTCGCGGTGCACCGCCACTTCGCCCAGTCCATCCCTCCTACCTGGCTCACCTGCATCCAGTTGGCGGTGACCGGACTGCTCGGCACCCTGCTCTCCCTGCTGACCGAGCAGTGGCCCGCCAGCATCGGCACTGGTATCTGGGGCTGGTTTGCGGCCAGCGTCCTGATCGCCACCACATTGCGTTACTGGCTGCTCACCCACGCCCTGAGCCGGATGACCACGGCCCACGCCGCCCTGCTGATGCTGCTCGAACCGGTCTGGACTCTTATCCTGAGCACCCTCTTCTATGACGAACCCCTGGGCCCCGCCAAGCTGGCCGGCGCCGGCCTGGTGCTGGGCGCCCTGGTGCTCTACCAGCTTCCCCTGCTGCTGCGCAGCCGAAGGCTGAAGTCACCGGTCTAGCCTGCGCGGGTGGGGGATGCATAGAAAAGAAGGAGAGGGTCTGCATGGCAGACCCTCTTTGCGTGATGGTACATGTCGGGCTCCCTTTGCTTGGGGCTGCCATCAGTCAGGCGGCTGAGCGCTGCGGGAAACGAGCATAAAAAAGCCCCCGGGTGGCGGGGGCTGGTGCATCGATGAGGGGGATCACTCGATGTTTTGGATCTGCTCGCGCATCTGCTCGATGAGCACTTTCAACTCGACGGCGGACTGGGTCACCTCGGCGTTGATCGACTTGGAGCCCAGCGTGTTCGACTCGCGGTTGAACTCTTGCATCATGAAGTCGAGACGACGGCCGCAGGCGCCGCCCTTCTTCATGATCTTGTTGGTCTCGCTGATGTGCATCTCCAGGCGATCCAGCTCTTCGGCCACGTCGATCTTCTGGGCCAGCAGCACGATCTCCTGCTCGATGCGGGCCGGGTCCAGCTCCACCTTGGCTTCGGCCAGCCGGTCGGTGAGCTTCTGGCGCTGCCACTCGATGATCTGCGGCAGGTGCTCGCGCACCTTCTTCACTTCTACCTGGATGCCGGCCAGACGCTGTTCGATCAGCGCCTTGAGGTTGGCCCCTTCGCTGGCGCGGGAGGCGAGGAAGTCTTCCATGGTCAGGTCGAAGCCGGCCATCAGCTCGGTGGCGACCACGTCCATGTCCTGCTCGGCGGCAGCCATGACGCCCGGCCAGCGCAGCACGTCCACCGGGTTGAGCTGACCCTGGCCCGCCTCTTTCATCACCCAGTTGGCGCTCTCGATGATGAGTTTGGCCAGCTCTTCATTGATGTGGAGCTGGCTGGCAGCGGCCTGGGCGGCCTCGAAGCGCAGGTTGCACTCCACCTTGCCGCGCTGCAGCTTGGCGCGGAAGCGCTCACGCAGAACCGGCTCCAGGCTGCGCAGTTGTTCCGGCAGGCGAATGTAGGTCTCCAGATAGCGCTGGTTGACCGAACGAATTTCCCAAACGGCTGTGCCCCAGTCGCCCTTGAGTTCCTTGCGGGCGTAGGCGGTCATGCTGTGAATCATTGATTGTTCCGGGCTTGATGAAGTGTGCGGCCAGTATACTCAGCCAGGCCTGCTCCGTCAGCCGACGAGGTGGTTTTAGCGGCTGATATTTGAGTAGCGATCGCTTATACTCCTGCGCCAATTCAGCCAGCCCAGAGGTCAGTCCCATGTCCCGTCCCAGCGATCGCAGCGCCGCCCAGGTGCGTCCGGTAACCATCACCCGCCACTTCACCAAGCATGCTGAAGGGTCCGTGCTGGTGGAATTCGGCCACACCCGCGTGCTCTGCACCGCCAGCGTCGACACCAGCGTGCCGCGCTTCCTCAAAGGCAAGGGGCAGGGGTGGGTCACTGCCGAGTACGGCATGCTGCCGCGCTCCACCCACTCCCGGATGAACCGCGAAGCGGCCTCCGGCAAGCAGAGCGGCCGTACCCTGGAGATCTCCCGTCTGATCGCCCGCTCCCTGCGCGCGGCGGTGGACTTGAGTGCCCTGGGCGAGCACACCATTACCGTTGACTGCGACGTGTTGCAAGCCGACGGTGGTACCCGCACCGCCGCCATCACCGGGGCCTGCGTGGCGCTGGTGGATGCGCTGAACTGGATGGTGGAGAAGGGGCTGCTCAAACAGAGTCCGCTCAAGCAGATGATCGCGGCCGTCTCCGTCGGTATGTTCGAAGGGGAGGCCATCTGCGATCTGGAGTACATCGAAGACTCCGCCGCTGAGACCGACATGAACGTGGTGATGACCGAAGATGGTCGCATCATCGAGGTGCAGGGCACCGCGGAGGCCGAACCCTTCACCCACGAGGAGCTGCTGGAGATGCTGGCGCTGGCCAAGGGCGGCATCGCCGACATCATAGCGCTGCAGAAGCAGGCGCTCTCCTGAATTTCTGATTTGAAAAACGCGGCATTGACCGCGTTTTTTTATACCCCCACACAAGACAACGACAAGCCAAGCAAGGAGCCAGAATGAAAGCCTACCAGCGTCAATTTATCGAGTTCGCCCTAGAGAAACAGGTCCTCAAATTCGGTGAATTTACCCTGAAATCCGGTCGTAAAAGCCCCTACTTCTTCAACGCCGGCCTGTTCAACAGCGGCCGCGATCTGGCCCGTCTCGGCCGCTTCTACGCCGCCGCCCTGATGGATGCCGGCATTGAGTTCGACGTGCTGTTTGGCCCGGCCTACAAGGGGATCCCCATCGCCTCCGCCACCGCGGTGCAGCTGGTGGAGCAGCACGACGTGGACGTGCCCTGGTGCTTCAACCGCAAGGAGGCCAAGGATCACGGCGAGGGTGGCAATCTGGTGGGCAGCCCGCTCAAGGGGCGCATCATGCTGGTGGACGATGTCATCACTGCCGGCACCGCCATCCGCGAATCCATGGATCTGATCCAGGCCAACGGTGCCTCCCTGGCTGGCGTGCTGATCGCGCTGGATCGTCAGGAGAAGGGCAAGGGCGAGCTCTCCGCCATTCAGGAAGTGGAGCGTGACTACGGCGCTCACATCATCGCCATCATCCAGATGAGCGACTTGATCCAGTATCTGGAAGAGAAGCAGGCCGAACAGCCGGAGCTGGCGGCGCAACTGGCCGCCATGAAGGCTTACCGCGCCCAGTACGGTATCTGAGTCGCCGCGTATACCGCGCAATAGTTGAAGGCGGCGCCCGTTTGTTCTCTGGCAGCAAACGGGCGCCGTTTTTTCATCTGCAAAAAGTGGATCATGTGGCTTGAGCTTACCCTTACAGTAAAGGTTAGGGTTTGCCAGTCGGCGTTTTGTGGTGCCGACGGGTTCCGGGGAGGAACAACATGAGCACTCATCTTCAATCACCCATTCATCTGCAGTTGCCGCTCAGCGGCATGAGCTGTGCCAACTGCGCCAGCCGCATCACCGCCGCCCTCAATCAACTCGACGGGGTGCAGGCCAGCGTCAACTTCGCGCTGGAGCAGGCGGCCATCGAGCTTGCCAGCAGCGATCGCCTGCCCGAGGTGCTCGACAGCATCAAGGCCCAGGGCTATGGCTTCGGCCATGAGACGATCTCCTTCCAGATCAGCGGCATGACCTGCGCCGGTTGTTCGGCGCGGCTAAACAAGATGCTGGCGGCGCTGCCCGGCGTCATCTCCGCCGACGTCAACTTCTCCATCGAGCAGGCTCGTATCGTGCTGGTACCCGGGATGCAGACGCCCGCCGCCCTGCGCGAGCAGATCGAAGCCCTCGGCTTTGGCGCCCAACTGGCGCAAGGTTCCGCCAGCGGCCGCCGTCAGCAGTTGCTGGAGCGGGAAGCGCAGGAGGCCGCCACTGCCCATCAGGCGCAAACCCGGGTCATCGTCTCGGCCCTGCTGACCCTGCCGCTACTGGTGGGGATGCTGGCCATGGCCGGTCTGCTGCCCTGGCATCTGCCCGCCTGGCTGGAGCTGCTGCTCGCCACCCCGGTGCAGTTCTGGATCGGGGCCCGCTTCTATCGCGGCGCCTGGCTCGCCATCAAGAACCGCTCCGCCAACATGGATGTGCTGGTGGCGACCGGTACCAGCGCGGCCTACTTCTACAGTCTCTATCTGTTGTTGACGCTGGGGATGGCTGCCAGCGGCAAGCTCTATTTCGAGGCGAGCGCCATCATCATTACCCTGATCTCCCTCGGCAAGTTGCTGGAAGCGCGGGCCAGACGCAGCACCCAGTCCGCCATTCGCGAACTGATGGCGCTGCGGCCGGAAACCGCCACCGTCTGGCGCGGCGAGCGCTGGCAGATCGTCGCCATCGACGAGGTGCTGCGCGGCGACAGGCTGCAGGTGCTGGTGGGGGAGCGGGTGCCGGTGGACGGCAGAATCGCGAGCGGCGAGAGCGAGCTGGACGAGTCGATCCTCACCGGCGAGAGCCTGCCGGTGCCGCGCGGCGAGGGCGACAAGGTGCTGGGCGGCGCCATCAACCGCTCCGGCGTGCTGGAAATTGAAGCCACTACGGTGGGGGAGGACTCCAGCCTCAGCAAGATCATCGCACTGGTGGAGAACGCCCAGATGGGCAAGGCGCCGCTGCAACAGCTGGTGGACAAGGTCTCCGCCGTGTTCGTGCCGGTGGTGATGGCCATCGCCCTGTTCACCCTGCTGGTGTGGTACGCCATCAGCAACGACTTCGGTCAGGCGCTGCTGGCGGCGGTGGCCGTGCTGGTGATCGCCTGTCCCTGTGCGCTGGGGCTGGCAACGCCGGCGGCCATCGTCACCGGTACCGGGGTGGCGGCGCGCCACGGCATTCTGATCAAGGATGTCGATACCCTACAGAAGGCCCACGCCATCAAGGCGTTGATCTTCGACAAGACCGGCACCCTGACCCAGGGCCGGCCGGTACTGGCGAGCTGGAGCGGCAACGACGAGCAGCTGCGTCTGGCCGCCGCCCTGCAGCAGGCGAGCGAACACCCGCTGGCGCTGGCCATGCGCGAGGCGGTCGGCAAAGAGGCGATGCTGCCCCAGCCGGAAGTTGTCGAGGTGCGGGTCGGTGCCGGCATTGTCGGACAGGTGGCGGGCCACAGGGTCGCCATCGGCAATCGTTCTCTGCTGGCCCAGCTCGGCATTGAGCTGCCACAACAGGATGAACAAGCCGCTGACGGTGCGACCCGGGTCTGGGTGGCCATCGACGGCGTGGTGGCCGGCATTGCGGCGCTGGCTGATACCCTGCGCCCCGAGAGCCCGGAAGCCATCGCCACCCTGCGCCAGCGCGGCATCGCCAGCTGGCTGGTGAGCGGCGATGCGCCGGCGCCGGTGGCCCATATCGCCGCCAAGCTGGGGCTGGACGGGGCCTTCGACTCCGTACTGCCGGCCGGCAAGGTGGAGAAGGTCGCGGCGCTGCGGGCACAAACCCGCGGGCTGGTGGCCATGGTGGGGGACGGGGTGAACGACGCCCCGGCGCTGGCGGCGGCGGATGTCGGCATCGCCATGGGCTCCGGCTCCGATGTGGCGATGGAGACCGCTTCCATCACCCTGATGCGATCCGACCCGCGGTTGGTGGCCGATGCCATCGATATCTCGGCGGCGACCTGGCGCACCATCCAGCAGAACCTGTTCTGGGCCTTCGTGTTCAATATCATCGGCATTCCGCTGGCGGCGCTGGGTTACCTCAGCCCCGAGCTGGCGGGGGCGGCCATGGCCCTGAGCAGCATCACCGTCTTGAGCAATTCCCTGTTATTGAAGCGCTGGCAGCCCCGGGCGGGCAGCCTGCGTGCATCTGAATCCCAAAGGAGTCATTCATGAACATCAGCAAGGTCGCCAAGGCCACCGGCCTGACCGCCAAGACCATCCGCTACTACGAGAGCATCGGCCTCATCTCGTCGCCAGTGCGCAGCGACAACGGGTATCGCAGTTATACGGATGCCTCCCTGCGGGAGCTGCGCTTCGTCAAGCGGGCGCGGGAGACCGGCTTCAATCTGGAGGAGTGTCAGGAGCTGCTGGCGCTCTATCGGGACGAGCACAGAACCAGTGCCCAGGTGAAGAAGCTGGCCCAGGAGAAAATCGTCGATCTGCGCTCCCGCATCGCCGGTTTGCAAGCCATGCTCAGCGCCCTCGAGGAGGTGGTGAGCTGCTGTCACGGAGATGCGAATCCCCAGTGCCCCATCCTCGACGAGCTGGAGAAAGGGTGAGGGAGGGTTGCGCCATTCGGCCCTGTAGAAAAGGGTCTGTCGGGGCCTGTACGGGAGAGGACGCGCTGAGTGGCAGCTTAATAGCGGTCGATTGATTGTTGAGCAGGAAAGGGGAGTGTTAAACTGTGCGGCTCTTGTACAGGGAGTACCCAGTTGACACAGAGTGTGAAATATCAGGTGCGGCGGGCCATCATGGTCCAGCTCTATACCCACGCCTCCTTCAGCCTGCCTTGCCTGGGGCTGCTGGCGATCAGCTGGAGCCTGCTGTTCCACGATTACCTGCCGGCCAGCGAGTCGCTGGGCTGGCTCGGTCTGGTCCTGCTGCTGTTGCTGGGGCGCTGGTGGCATTTGCGCTGGCGCCAGCCCAGGCTAGCGGAGCTTCCGCTGCCGGTGCTCGAGCGCGAACTCTTTGTCGGGGTGACCATCACCTCCATCGTCTGGGCACTGGGCGTGCTGCTCTATATGGACAAGCTGCCCGACACCTATCGTGCCGCCATGATGATGCTCTCCAGCCTGATCCTGACCGGCAGCGCCATCATGCTGTTCGGCAGCCGTCGTACCCTCTATGGGGCCGTGCTGCCCCTCGGGTTTGCCATGTTGTTCGAGCTCAGTGGCGGCAACACCCAGGAGCGTATCGTCTCCTGCATGCTGGCGGGGTATCTGTTCGTCTTTCTGCCGACCCTGCTGCGGCGCCTGCGGCGGGATCAGGTGGCCTCTCTCTACCACAGTTTTTCCAATGCGGATCTGGTGGCCGAGCTGAAGGCGGTCTCCGAGCACCTCAAGCTCACGTCCCGCCTCGACGGTCTGACCGGCATCGCCAACCGGGCCCATCTCGACGACTCCCTGGCGCGCGCCTGGCGTCGCTGCCACCGTGCCAGGGCGCCTCTTTCTCTGGTGCTGGTGGATGTGGACTACTTCAAGCAGTTCAATGATCACTATGGTCATCAGGTGGGGGACCAGTGCCTACAACAGGTGGCGAGCCTGCTGGCCGAAGTGCTGCGGCGGGAAGACGATCTCGCTGCCCGTTACGGCGGAGAGGAGTTCGCCCTGCTGCTGCCCTGCACCACCTTGCAGGGGGCCATGCAGATCGCCGAGCAGGTGCGTACCTCGTTGCGAGCCCTCGGCATTCCCCACCACAAATCCCGGGTTTCGGGGCGGGTCAGTTGCAGCTTCGGGGTGGCGACCCTGGTGCCGGATCAGCATCACTCCATTGCCGAGCTTATCCAGAAAGCGGATGCGGCGCTCTATCAGGCCAAGCATAATGGCCGGGATCGTATCGAAGTAGCCTTGATGGGTAAGGTTGCCTGAGTTTCACAAGACAGATTAAAGAGGTCGTCTATGCAATGTCATCGTATCGAAGAGCTGCTGGAACTGCTGCAGCCTGCCTGGATCAAGGAGCAGGATCTCAGCCTGGTGCAGTTTGTTGCCAAACTGGCCAAGGAGGCGGGATTTGACGGTCCCCTGTCCGCACTGACCGACGACATGCTGATCTACCACCTCAAGATGCGGGAATCCGACAAGCAGGCGATGATCCCGGGGCTGGCCAAGGATCACGTGCCCGACTTCAAGGAGGCCCTGCTCAAGGCACGCGGCATCAAGTAATCCGGCCGTCACATCGCCATCAGAGAAAGGTTTCAAGAGAATCTGTGAAAAGGCGCATAGTCAACTGGCTATGGGCCTTTTTTGTTGCCTGAAATTGCGACGGGACTCGAACTATAGATACATTTAACCCACACAATTAGCAGGTTGTTTAAGATATAATCGCTTTCATAACAATATGAGTGGAGCGATGTGTTGCAATGGCCGACAAGGACAAGATCGACATCAAGGATGTGACCGGTGACGTCACCGGGACCTTCAATCCCAACACCTTCAAGGCGGGAGATGACAGGTTCAACCCCGGCAACCGCATCTATGTCCGCTCCCAGACCGGCTACTGGCAGCGGGTGCGCAAGGCCATGGGCTGGTTCTTCGTCGCGCTCTTTGTCCTCCTGCCCTGGCTGCGTTATGACGGCCGTCAGGCGGTGCTGTTCGATCTGGAGCACCAGCAGTTCCACATCTTCGGTGCCACCATCTGGCCGCAGGATCTCACCCTGCTGGCCTGGGTCTTCATGATCGCGGCCTTCGCCCTCTTCTTCGTGACCACCTTCCTGGGCCGGGTCTGGTGCGGCTACCTCTGTCCCCAGACGGTGTGGACCTTCCTGTTCATCTGGTTCGAGGAGAAGCTGGAAGGGGCCGCCAACAAGCGTCGCAAGCTGGATGCGGCACCCTGGAGCGGCGAGAAGCTGGCCCGGAAGGGCGCCAAGCACCTGGCCTGGATCCTGCTGTCGCTGGGCACGGGGCTGACCTTTGTCGCCTACTTCCAGGATGTCTTCCACCTGGTGCCCGATTTCTTCACCCTGCAGGCGGGAGGCTGGGTCATCTTCTGGGTGCTGTTCTTTGCCGCCTGCACCTATGGCAACGCCGGCTGGATGCGCGCCATCATGTGTATCCACATGTGCCCCTATGCCCGATTCCAGTCCGCCATGTTCGACAAGGACACCTACATCGTCGGCTATGACAGCCAGCGTGGCGAGACCCGCGGCGCCCGTGGTCGCAAGGCCGATCCCAAGGCTCTGGGGCTGGGGGACTGCATCGACTGCGACCTCTGCGTGCAGGTCTGCCCGACCGGCATCGACATCCGTGACGGTCTGCAGTACGAGTGCATCAACTGCGGCGCCTGTGTCGACGCCTGCGATCAGACCATGGAGCGGATGGGGTATCCGAAGGGGCTCATCAGTTACACCACCGAGCACAAGCTGGCCCACAGTGAAACCCAGGTAGCGCGGCCCAAGCTGATTGGCTATGGCCTGGTGATGGTCGTCATGCTGGGGGTCTTCGTCTATAACGCCATGTCCATCATGCCCATGGGGCTCGATATCCTGCGGGATCGCAACCAGCTGTTCCGGGAAAACAGTGAAGGGCTCATCGAGAACACCTATACCCTGAAGATCCTCAACAAGACCCTGAACTCCCAGACCTACCGGCTGGACGTGGAAGGGCTGCCGGAGTACCAGTGGTTCGGACCCCGCGAGGTGACACTGAAGGCGGGCGAGATCTATACCCTGCCGGTGAGCCTGGCGGTGGATCCCTTCAACCTGAAGCGGCCCACTCTGGACGTCCAGTTCGTGCTCAAGCGGGAAGGCGCGGCGCCGGATGACAGCAAGGGGACCTTGCGCCAACCGAGCAAGTTTATCAGCAGGTTGTGACGGCAAGGCGCACCGCCATGCACGGCAACGGCAGACAGTGGTGATAGAATGGGGCGCAACAGCGCCCCTTTTCTATGGTGGATGACATGCGTTTCAACTATTCCGACCTCAATCCCGATCTCATCATGGATGCCATCGATCTCAGCGGCTTGCGCATCGACTCCGGCCTTATCGAGCTCAACAGTTACGAGAACCGCGTCTATCAGTTCCAGGATGAGGATCGCCGTCGCTACGTGGTGAAGTTCTACCGCCCCGGTCGCTGGAGCCGGGCCCAGATCCTGGAAGAGCACGCGTTTGCCGCTCGCCTCTGTGAAGCTGAGATCCCGGTCGCCGCTCCCATTGCCTTTGCCGGCGAGACCCTGCTGGAGCATCAGGGCTACCCGTTTGCCATCTGGCAGAGCGTTGGGGGGCGTCAGTTCGAGGTGGACAACCTGGACCAGCTGGAGTGGGTGGGGCGTTACCTCGGTCGCATCCACAGCGTCGGTGCCAGCCATGCCTTTCATCACCGGGTTCCGCTGGATGTGGAGAGCATGCTGCACGAGCCGCGTCAGTTGCTGGCGGCAGGCGAGTGGTTGCCGAGCGGGCTGGCCAAGTCCTTCTTCGGGGTGCTGGATGAGCTGATCCGGCACGTATGCGACGCCATGACCCTGGATGTGGCGCGCATCTCCCTGCATGGGGACTGCCACCCGGGCAACATCCTGTGGCGTGACGGCCCCCTGTTTGTCGATCTCGACGATTGCCGCACCGGCCCTGCCATCCAGGATCTCTGGATGATGCTGAACGGGGAGCGTCATGAGCAGCAGATCCAGCTCGATACCCTGCTGGCGGGGTATGAGGAGTTCATGGAGTTCGACCCGCGGGAGCTGGCGCTCATCGAGCCGCTGCGCGCCATGCGCATCGTCCACTACATGGCCTGGCTGGCAAGACGCTGGGAAGATCCCGCCTTCCCCCGCCACTTCTCCTGGTTCAACACCGAACACTACTGGCGCCAGCAGATTGCGACCCTGCATGATCAGCTCGAGGCATTGAAGGCCCCGCCGCTCAGCCTGATGCCGCAGTGGTAGGGGCGCGAACCCGGCAGATCGCCACGCCACGGGGCGTCCGTTGGTGGTGTCGCCCGCACCATTGCCACAGCGGCAAGGTGCCCGTGGGAGGCGGGATGGCGGTCCCGCCTGTCTGCCTTTGCCATTGACGGCACGAGGGTGAGGCAATAGGCTTGGACTGCTTCGGTTCGCCGGGCGTGCCTCACAGTGATCCCTTAACAGGAAACGTCATGAAAAAAGTACTATTTTTCCTCGCTGCCATGCTGATGATCCCCATGGTTCACGCCGCCCCGCAATTCAAGGAAGGTGTCAACTATGACGTGGTCAGCCAGACCGGCAGCGCCCAGCCGGAAGTGATGGAGTTCTTCTCCTATTTCTGCCCGCACTGCGCCAAGTTCGAGCCGATTGCCGAGGATCTGAAGAAGAGCCTGCCGGAAGGCGTGCCGATGAAGAAGAACCCGGTGGCCTTCCTGGGCCGTGAAATGGGCCCCGAGATGCAGCGTGCCTACGCCGTCGCCAATCTGCTGAACGTGGAAGGCAAGCTGACCCCGGCCATCTTCGACAAGATCCACACCCAGCGCCAGATCCCCCAGAGCCGTGCCGACGTGAAGCAGGTCTTCGTGGACAATGGCGTGCCGGCCGAGGAGTTCGACGGTGCCGTCGACAGCTTCGCCGTCTCCGGCATGGTCTCCCAGTTCGATCGCAACACCGAGAGCTACAATGTGCGCGGTGTGCCGGCCTTCCTGGTCAACGGCAAATACATGGTGAAGATTGAATCCATCACTTCCCAGGAGCAGTTCAACCAGCTGGTGAAATTCCTGCTGGCCAAGAAGGACTGATCATTCCTGAGTCGATACAAAAGCCCGCCGGTGCAAACCGGCGGGCTTTTTGTTTGGCATCTCGCGGGCCTGACTCAGACCCCGACGTGGAAGGCCTGCTTGAGGTTGCGAATGAAGTCCGCATCCCGGCAGAGGGTCTTGCCCGGGCTGTCGGAGATCTTGGCGACCGGGCCGCCGTTGCACTCCATCAGCTTGAACACGATGTTCATCGGGCTGACGCCGGGCAGATCGCAGGTGAGCTTGGTGCCGATGCCGAAGCTGGTGTTGATGCGGCCACGGAAGTGGCGCAGCAGCTCGACGGCCTTGTCGAGGTTGAGCCCGTCGGAGAAGACCAACGTCTTCTCGGCAGGGTCGATGCCGAGCCGCTGATAGTGGCTGATGGCCTTCTCGCCCCATACCACGGGATCGCCGGAGTCGTGGCGCAGCCCCTGGTAGCGGCTCGCCAGCTCGAAGTCGAAGTCACGCAGGAAGGCATCCATGGTGATGCAGTCGGTGAGCGCGATACCGAGGTGGTTGGTGAATTCGTCCAGCCAGCTGGTGAGGGCGGCGCGCTGGCTGAGCTCCAGCGGGAAGCCGAGCTGCTGGTGGGCCTGGAACCACTCGTGAGCCTGGGTACCCACCGCGGGCAACCGGTACTTCTGGGCCAGCAGGTAGTTGCTGGTGCCGCGAAACGCCGGCAGCCGCTCCTTGAGGCGACCCACCACGGCGTCTTGTACCGCGAGGGAGAAGCGGCGACGGGTGCCGAAGTCGATGAGGTTGAACTCGCTCATCTCCTCCCGGCTCAGTTCCCGCTCCAGCTTGTCGATCTTCTGATCGAGCCGCTCCAGTGCCTGGCTGACACCGAACTGGGGATAACGGAAGCGGTTACGCATCTCGCTGATGATGGCGAGCACCGGGATCTCCCACAGGATCACGTCCTGCCAGGGGCCTTCGACCCGCACATTGATGCGGCCATCCTGCTCGAACACCTTGAGCAGGGAGGCGTCCAGCGGCTTGCGGCGCAGGTGGTCCAGGTAGTCGGGCGTGAAGAAGGGGCGTTCGGCCAGAAAGTCGAGTTCGGACCGGGTCAGGCGCAGGGAGCCGGCGAGGCGCAGTTGTTCCTCGATCTGGCCCATCATGGGCAGCAGATCTTCTTCGTTGCGGCTGTGGAACTCGGCGACGACGTCGGCATCCGGATAGCGATGGAACACCGCCTGCTGCATGTGCAGCTTGTAGGCATCGGTGTCGAGCAGGCTGTGGAGGATGGGAGGCATATCAGGCTCCTGTGATGAGTGCTGCGCGGGCAACGCACTCTGGCTGCATCTGTGACGGGTGGGCGCCGGTGTCGGGTGGGCAGTGGAAAATGGAAGGCATATCAGGCATCCAGCAGGCGTTGAATGTCGGCCAGGGTCTGGGCCAGCTCGGCGCCGGCCTCGATCATCCGGGTGCGGGCCTGGTCGATTGTCTCGGGGGCGATGCCGCGGCAGGCGTCGAGGTGGACGATGACCCGGAAACCGGCGCGACGCAGTTGCAGCACGCTGGTCTTGACGCAGTAGTCGGTGGCGAGACCGCCGACCAGCACGGTAGTGACGCCGCGGGCGTGCAGAAACTCGATGAGCCCGGTGCTGCGCCGCTCTGCCAGGTCGTGATAGCAGGCGCCATAGGGATGCAGATCCGGCTCGACCCCCTTCCAGACGAAGAAGTCGTAGTCGATGGGGGAGGGCAGGCCGTCGAGCAGCTCGAACCCAGGTGTGCCGGGCACGCAGTGGGCCGGCCAGGTGAGATCGGCATTCGCCAGTGCAAGGGGCTGCAACATGGCGCCGGGTTCGGTCACCACCCAGGGGGCGTTCGCAGGGTGGGCATCCTTGCTGCCGACTCGCAGGGTGGCGAGGGCAGCCTGGGCATTGAGCGCCGCCACTATGGTATCCCCGCCAGCGACGGGCAGCTCGTTCGGGCAGAGGGGGGTGAATCCCTTCTGCGCATCAATATCCAGGCTGGCGATGATTCCCATGGATGGCTCCTTCACATAATATTCTTGTGATATTATCTACCAAACATTATTAGAAGGCGAGCAGGTCGACCAGGATGCCGAGAATGAGTCTGGATATGGTGGTGCTGCGGTTGCGCGAGGAGCGGCTCGAGCTGCTTCTCGAGACCCGGGATCGCCCCCCCTTTGCCCACTGCTGGCAGTTGCCGGCCCTGCGCATCGACGAGACCCGGGATCGGGATCTGGACGCGGCTCGCCATCGCCTGCTGGCAGAGTGGGGGCTGGAGCACTGCTACAGCGAGCAGGTCTGTACCCTCGGCAACCTGGAGCGGGATCCCCGCGGCTGGTCCACCACCCTCGTCTATCTCTGTCTGGCGGATCCCGATGGGGGGGTGGTGCGCGGTCGCTGGCATCCTCTGGACGATCTGCCCGGCCTGCAACTCGCCTTCGATCACGGCAAGCTGGTCGCCATGGGGCTGGAGCGGCTGCGCATCAAGAGCCGTTACAGCACCCTGCCGCTGCATCTGCTGGGGGCAGAATTCACCCTCTCCGAGGTTCAACGGGCGTTCGAGATCGTCCTGCAGACCCCCATGAACACGGCCGCATTTCGCAAGCGGCTCCACCGTGCCGACATCCTGGTGGACACAGGACGCAAGCGCACCGGCAAGCAACGTCCCGCCATCCTCTATCGGCTGGAGACCCCCTGCTGCGTCATGTTCGATCAGGTGATGCACGGTGCGGAAGCATAAGCCGATGTCTGCGAAAGCCGGATTGTCGCCCCATAGCGGGTCTGGTGCACTGGCACCTCACACAGGAAGTGAAAACATGGGAGAGACGGGAATGCACAAGGTGCTGGTGAGCGCCTGCCTGCTGGGTCAGCCGGTGCGTTACGACGGCCAGAGCAAGGGGATTGTCAGCGACTGGCTGCAGGCGCTGGGAGCCGAGGGACGTGCACTGGCCTTCTGCCCCGAGGTGGCGGGTGGCCTGCCGACGCCACGCCCCCCTGCCGAGCGCCAGGGGGAGCGGGTGGTTACCGAAAGCGGGCTGGATGTGACGGAGGAGTTCGATCGGGGCGCTGCCCTTGCGCTGGCCCTCTGTCAGCAGCAGGACATTCGCTTCGCCCTTCTGAAGGAGGGGAGCCCCTCCTGCGGCAGCGGCCGCATCTACAATGGCCGCTTCGAAGGGGTTTCACTGGCGGGAGAGGGCAAGACCACGGCTTTGCTGCGCCGCCACGGCATCGGGGTGTTCAGCGAGGATCAGCTGCCCGAGCTGGCCTCGGCGCTCGCCTTGGCTGCCTGCGGATCGGTCTGAGCCGCCGCATCGGCCGCCTGCCACTGCGCCAGCACCTCGTCTTTTTCCTTCCAGCGTGCATTCAGCCACTCCTGGAAACCGCGTTTGAACTGCTTGTCGTTGAAGTAATCCCCCACCAGTTGCTCGTCCACCGGCAGCTCCTCGATCCGCACCCGGATGCGCTTCATCTTCCCCATCAGGAAATCCTTGAAGGGGGTGTCGGGGTTGTCCGGGTAGCTGATGGTGACGTTGATCAGGCTGTCGAACTGATCGCCCATGGCTGCCAGGGTGAAGGCGAGTCCTGCCGCCTTGGGGGGCATGAGATGGCGATAGCGGGAGCGGGCGGCCTCGCGCTTCTGATCGGTGAAGCGGGTCCCCTCCACGAAGTTGATGACAGTGGTGGGAATGTGGCGAAACTTCTCGCAGGCGTTGCGGGTGGTCTCGATATCCTTGCCCCGCAGATGCGGATTTCTTAACAGAAACTCTCTCGAATAGCGGCGCATAAAGGGCATGTCCAGCCCCCAGCAGGCGAGCCCCAGCAGCGGTATGTAAATGAGCTCGTGCTTCATGAAGAACTTGGGCACCGGCAGCCGATTGCGAAACAGGTGGCCGAGCACCACGATATCGGTCCAGCTCATGTGGTTGCTGATGATGAGATACCAGCCATCCTTGCGCAGCCGGGTATTGTCCTCAATCTGCCAGTCTATGCGGGTAGTGAGGCGGATCACCAGGGCGTTGCAACCGAGCCACAGGCCCATGAAGCGATTGTTGAGCCGGCTGCAGGCGCGACCAAAGGCCGGCACGGGCAGCAGCAGTTTGGCCAGAGAAACCAGCAGGATCAGGCTGGCACACAGGGCGGTAAACAGTATGGTCAGGCCGGCGCTGATGAACAGCACCAGGGGGCCCGGGAGCAGGTTTGGCATGAGTGTCTTACTGCGTCTTGTCCGCCAGCAGCTTATCCAGGGTCTGGTCCTTCTCGTGCCAGATCCCGTTCAACCACTGTTGAAACTCTTGTTGGAACTCGGGGTCATTGAAGTAATCCCCCACCAGATTGCGTTCGATCGGCAGAAAGCGGACCCGAACCTTGATCTCCTTGACCCGACCGCACATGAAGTCCCAGTAGCTGGGGACGCCGCCGGGATAGGCGATGGTCACATCCACCAGCTTGTGCAGTTGATCCCCCATGGCCGCCAGGGTGAAGGCGATGCCCCCTGCTCTCGGGTGCAGCAGATGACGATAGGGTGCCCCTTGCCTGTCGTGCTTGCCGACGGTGAAGCGGGTCCCTTCCACGAAGTTCATCACACTCACCGGCATATGGCGGAAACGGGCACACGCCTTGCGCGTGGTTTCTATGTCTTTTCCCCTCAGATGCGGGTGCTTTTCCAGAAATTTTCGGGAATAACGCCGCATGAATGGGAAATCCAGCGCCCACCAGGCCAGACCGAGAAAAGGTACCCAAATCAGTTCTTTCTTGAGGAAAAACTTCAGGAAGGGGATTTTTTGATTAAAAATCCGCTGCAATACCAGTATGTCGACCCAGGATTGGTGGTTGGCAATCACCATATACCACTCATTCCGGCGCCCTTTGTCCACTCCGACCACATCGAAAGGGGTGTTGATGATGGTTTTCTGGATCAGATTGTTAAAACCTATCCAGTGGGTGGCGCAGCCGTCCAGGAGTGTGTTGCAGAGACGTCGCGCCCCCTTGAAGGGCAGCAGCAGCTTGATGAGGCCAAGCAGCAGGACGGGGACAAACCAGAACAGGGTGTTGATGAAATAGAGCAGGGTCGAGAGGCTGCCGCGCAGTCGCTCTATCAGCTTGTTGGGCATGGTGGAATCCGTCTTCGTATCGGTGGATGGCAACCAAGTGGTCAGATCTGTTGCCATAATATCAGCCGGCCCACGACTAGACCATGGTGGCGCCCTTTCCGAGTCGGGTGGTGGCTGCTGCCGTTCCCCCGCTCACTGGCCCCCGCGCAGCCGCGACAACAGCCTGTCCATGGCACGATAGCCCAGGGCTTCGATCAGATGGGCTCTCTCGATGGTGGCGTGCCCCGCCAGATCGGCGATGGTGCGCGATACCCGCAGGATGCGGTGCCAGGCCCGGATGCTGAGCCCCAGCTTCTGGATGGCACCTTCCAGAAACTCGGCATCCTGTGGCGATAATCTGCAAACATCTTCGATTTCACGACTATCCAGCAGGTTATTGAGTTTTCCGCTGCGACTCAGCATGCGCTCTCGCGCCCCCAGCACCCGTTCGCGTATCTGCTGGCTCGATTCCCCCCGCTCCGCCTTGCCGGTCAGGCTCCCCCTGGGCAAGAGCGGGACCTCTACCGTCAGATCGAACCGGTCGAGAAAGGGGCCGGAGAGCTTGCCCAGATAGCGCAGGATCTGATCCGGGCTGGAGCGGGTCTGGCCGTCGCCATAATGGCCGCAGGGGCTGGGATTCATGGCACCCACCAGCTGGAAGCGGGCGGGAAAATCCACCTGGCGGGCGGCACGACTGATGGTGATGTGCCCGGTTTCCAGCGGCTCGCGCAGGGAGTCGAGCACCTTGCGCTCGAACTCCGGCAGTTCATCCAGAAACAGTACCCCGTTGTGGGCGAGGGAAATTTCGCCAGGCCTGGGATGGGTACCCCCGCCCACCAGCGCCACCGCCGAGGCGCTGTGATGGGGCGTGCGATACGGCCTGTGGTGCCAGTGGCCGGCGCGGGGGGTGAGGCCGCCGATGGAGTGGATGGCGGCGGTCTGCTGCGCCTCCTGTTCGCTCAGCGGTGGCAGAATGCCGGGCAGACGGCTGGCCAGCATGCTCTTGCCGGTGCCGGGGGGGCCGATGAACAGCAGGTTGTGGCTGCCAGCTGCGGCGATCTCCAGCGCCCGCTTCGCCTGGGACTGACCGATCACATCCTGCAGATCCGGCACGTCGGGCAGGATCTCCGCGCTCTGGGGTTCCGGCAGCGGTAGTTCGTACTGGCCCGCCAGCCAGGCGGTGACTGCCAGCAGCTGGTGGGCGGTGCGCACCTCGGCATCCTGTATGAGGGAAGCCTCCGGACCGTTCTCCCGTGGGACCAGCAGGGTGCGCCCTGCGTCGCGGCAGGCGAGCACCGAGGGGAGCACCCCAAGCACGGGGCGGATCTCGCCCGTCAGGGCCAATTCCCCTAAAAATTCGTGATCGAGCAGGTATCTTGCGGGTATCTGCTTGGATGCGGCGAGAATGCCGATGGCGATGGCCAGGTCGAAGCGACCCCCCTCTTTGGGCAGATCCGCAGGGGCCAGGTTGACCGTGATGTGTTTGCTCGGGAACTCGAAATTGCCGTTGAGCAGGGCGCTGCGCACCCGATCCCGCGACTCCTTCACCGAGGTTTCCGGCAGCCCCACCATGTTGAAGGCGGGCAGGCCGTTGGAGAGGTGCACCTCCACCGTGACTTGCGGCGCCGCTATCCCCAGGCTGGCACGGCTATAAACAACAGCTAATGACATAAATACCGTCCTTGGTTTGATGTATATGCTGGTTAACCGTTTTTTATTAGTTTTTTGTTCCAGTTGTCAGGTTTCAGAGCAGTTAAAATCAGAGTCTTGTCAGGTAAAAAGTGCTTGCCCAATAAAAATCACCGTGCTAGTTCTAATAGCCATTCGCGGCAAGCTCCGCTCCCATTTCACAGGATTTCCGGTTGTAACTATGAACATGGCCTCCCGTTTCGTCAGCATTATTGTGGTCCTAGTGGTGATTATTATCTCACCGCTCGGGGCTCGTTTGGCTGCACGGAACAAGGGATAGACCCACCACCGGACAGAACGAAACAAGCGACCCCCGAGCCTCACGGCCCGGGGGTTTTTTTTCGACCAAAGGACAGGATTTTCCACATGAACGGCGCGCAGTTTTTGGTACAGGCTCTCAAGAAACAGGGTGTGACCCAGGTGTTTGGTTACCCGGGCGGGGCCATCATGCCGGTCTACGACGCCCTGTATGACGGTGGCCTGGCCCATCAGCTCTGCCGCCACGAGCAGGGGGCCGCCATGGCCGCGGTGGGTTATGCCCGCGCTTCCGGTCAGGTGGGGGTCTGCATCGCCACCTCTGGCCCCGGCGCCACCAATCTGGTCACCGGCCTCGCGGAGGCACTGCTCGACTCTGTACCGCTGGTGGCCATCAGCGGCCAGGTGCCCTGCGCCGCCGTCGGTACCGATGCCTTTCAGGAAGTGGACGTGCTCGGCATGTCCCTCTCCTGCACCAAGCACTCCTTCATGGTGACTGACCCGGCGGATCTGGGACGGGTTATTGCCGAAGCCTTCGCCATCGCCACCGAAGGGCGTCCGGGTCCCGTGCTCATCGACCTGCCCAAGGATGTGCAGCTGGCCGCCGTTCCTTCTCAAAGCCCGCTGTTTGCCGTGGAGGAACCCGAGCCCCTGAATCCGGCCGAGCTGACGGTCGCCCGCACCCTGCTGGCCGGTGCCGAGCGTCCGGTACTCTACGTCGGTGGTGGGGTGGGCATGGCCAATGCCGAGCAGCAGCTGCGCGACTTTGCCGCCACCACGGGGATGCCGGCGGTCACCACCCTCAAGGGGATAGGTGCCCTCGACCCCGACAGCCCCGTCTATCTGGGCATGCTCGGCATGCACGGTACCAAGGCCGCCAACCTGGCGGTACAGCAGTGCGATCTGCTGGTGGTAGTAGGCGCCCGTTTCGATGATCGGGTGACCGGCAAGCTGGAAGAGTTTGCCCCCGAGGCGAAGGTGATCCACCTGGATGTGGACGCCGCCGAGTTCGGCAAGCGTCGCGCCGCCGATGTGGGGATCACCACGGATCTCAAGCGTGTGCTGCCCGCCCTGGCGATGACGCTGACCCTCGACCCTTGGCGCGAGCACTGCGCCACCATGGCTCGGGAATACGCCTTCCGCTACGACCATCCGGGTCAGGCCATCTACGCCCCGGCCCTGCTCAAAGAGCTTTCAAGCCAGCTGCCTGACACCAGCGTGGTGGCCTGCGACGTGGGTCAGCACCAGATGTGGGTGGCCCAGCACATGCGTTTCACCAGCCCGCGCAACCACCTGTCCAGTGCCGGCCTCGGCACCATGGGCTTCGGCCTGCCCGCCGCCATCGGCGCCAAGATGTCGCGCCCCGATGACGAGGTGGTGCTGGTGAGCGGGGACGGCTCTTTCATGATGAACGTGCAGGAGCTCGGCACCATCCGCCGGGCCCGGCTCAAGGTGAAGATGGTGCTGCTGGACAACCAGCGCCTCGGCATGGTGCGCCAATGGCAGGAGCTGTTCTTCGACGGTCGCTACAGCGAGACCAATCTGTCCGACAACCCCGATTTCGTCGCCCTGGCTGCCGCCTTCGGCATCCCCGGCGAGACCATCACATGCAAGGAAGAGATAGGTCCGGCACTGGATCGCCTGCTGGCGAGCGAGAGTGCCTATCTGCTGCATGTGGCTATTTCAGAGGAAGAAAATGTCTGGCCCCTGGTGCCGCCAGGAGTCGCCAACCACAAGATGATGGAGCAACGCCCATGAACCAGCTCAATACCAGCACCCTGGAAATCCATGCCCAACCCAGACCCGAAGTGATGGAGCGGGTGCTGCGGGTGGTCCGTCACCGCGGTTTCAATCTCTGCGCCCTCAACATGGAGCAGGATTGCCAACAGCTGCGGATCACGGTTACTGTCGAATCGGTACGTCCCATCCAGCAGTTGTGGAGCCAGCTGGTGAAGCTGGTGGATGTCTCCCGGGTCGATGCACTGGAACAGCAACCCCGGATCAGAGCTTAAGGAGCCAAGCCAATGTCACAGCCTTCCCAATCCGCCGCCCACCCTCAATACATCTGGTTCAACGGCAAGCTGGTCCCCTGGCAGGATGCCCAGGTGCATGTCATGAGCCATGCCCTGCATTACGGATCCTCGGTGTTCGAGGGGGTGCGGGCCTATGACACTCCCAAGGGGACCTGCATCTTCCGCCTGCAGGAGCACACCCGCCGCCTGTTCGACTCCGCCAAGATCTACTGGATGGACGTCCCCTACAGCGAGTCCGAAGTGAATGAAGCCTGCCGCACCGTGGTGCGCGAGAACGGCCTGAAGAGCGGCTACCTGCGCCCGCTGGCCTTTGTCGGCAACGTGGGGCTGGGGCTGCATCCGCCGCTGGATGCCAAGGCCGACCTCATGGTCGCGGCCCTGCCCTGGGGCGCCTACCTCGGAGAAGAGGGGCTGAAAAACGGGGTGGATGTGTGCGTCACCTCCTGGAACCGGCTCGCTCCCAACACCATCCCGACCGGTGCCAAGGCGGGGGGCAACTATCTCTCTTCCCAGCTCATCAGCCGCGAGGCCAAGCGCAACGGCTTCGCCGAGGGGCTGGCGCTGGATGTGAACGGCTATCTGAGCGAAGGGGCGGGGGAGAACCTGTTCCTGGTGAAGAACGGCGTGCTGTTCACACCGCCCGCCACCGCCGCCATCCTGCCCGGCATCACCCGCGACACCATCATGACGCTGGCGCGCGACTTGGGTTACGAGGTACGCGAGCAGGCGCTGCCCCGTGAAGCGCTGTACGTCGCAGACGAAATCTTCATGACCGGCACCGCCGCCGAGGTGACCCCGGTGCGCTCGGTGGATCGGATGAAGGTGGGCGCCGGTTGCCGTGGCCCGGTGACCGAGCAGTTGCAGAACGCCTTCTTCGGCCTGTTCAACGGCAAGACCGAAGACAAGTGGGGCTGGCTGACGCCGGTCAACGACTGATGATAGCGGGGAGGCGTCACGCCTCCCCGAGTCGCTTCCGGTGAAGGCTCCCCGAGGTGCCTTCACCAGGATCGATTCCCGATCCGCGAATCACACATTCATGTTGAAAGACAATGCGCCCCAGGGGCATTCAGGGAGTAGAGACAATGCCGAAGTTGAGATCCGCCACCACCACCCACGGACGTAACATGGCCGGGGCCCGCGCCCTCTGGCGTGCCACCGGCATGACCGATCAGGATTTCGGCAAGCCCATCATCGCCGTGGTCAACTCTTTCACCCAGTTCGTGCCGGGCCACGTCCACCTCAAGGATCTGGGCCAGCTGGTCGCCCGCGAAATCGAGGCGGCTGGCGGGGTCGCGAAGGAGTTCAACACCATCGCCGTGGATGACGGCATCGCCATGGGCCACGGTGGCATGCTCTATTCCCTGCCGTCCCGCGAACTCATCGCCGACTCGGTGGAGTACATGGTCAACGCCCACTGCGCCGACGCCATGGTCTGCATCTCCAACTGCGACAAGATCACCCCGGGGATGCTGATGGCTGCCCTGCGCATCAATATCCCGGTCATTTTTGTCTCCGGCGGCCCCATGGAAGCGGGCAAGACCAAGCTCTCCGACCAGATCATCAAGCTGGATCTGGTGGACGCCATGATCCAGGGCGCCGACCCCAAGGTCTCCGACGCCCAGAGCGATCAGATCGAGCGCAGCGCCTGCCCCACCTGCGGCTCCTGCTCCGGCATGTTCACCGCCAACTCCATGAACTGCCTGACCGAGGCACTGGGTCTCTCCCAGCCGGGCAACGGCTCCCTGCTGGCGACCCACAGCGACCGCGAGCAGCTGTTCAAGCTGGCGGGCCAGCGTATCGTCACTCTGGCCAAGCGTTGGTATGAGCAGGACGATGCCTCGGCACTGCCGCGCAACATCGCCACCAAGGCGGCGTTCGAGAACGCCATGGCGCTCGACATCGCCATGGGCGGTTCCACCAATACGGTATTGCACCTGCTGGCGGCAGCCCAGGAGGCGGGTGTCGACTTCACCATGGCCGACATCGACCGCATGTCCCGCAAGGTGCCCCAGCTCTGCAAGGTGGCGCCCTCCACCCAGAAGTACCACATGGAAGACGTGCACCGCGCCGGCGGCGTGGTCGCCATCCTGGGTCAGCTGGAAAAAGCGGGCCTGGTGCACGGGGATACCCGCAACGTGCTGGGCACCTCCCTGGTGGAGCTGCTGGCCGAATATGACGTCAGCCGCAGCAATGACAAGGGGGTTCACGACTTCTACCGTGCAGGCCCTGCCGGCATCCGTACCACCAAGGCGTTCAGTCAGGATTGCCGCTGGCCCGAGCTGGATCTGGACCGCGCCGAGGGGTGCATCCGCTCCTTCGATCACGCCTACAGCCAGGAAGGTGGCCTGGCGGTCCTCGCTGGCAACCTTGCCCTCAACGGGGCCATCGTCAAGACCGCCGGGGTGGATGAGGAGAACCTCACCTTCCGCGGCCCGGCCCGGGTATTCGAGAGCCAGGAGAGCGCGGTGAGCGGCATTCTGGACGGCACGGTGAAAGCCGGTGAAGTGGTGGTGATCCGCTACGAGGGCCCGAAAGGGGGCCCCGGCATGCAGGAGATGCTCTATCCCACCACCTATCTCAAGTCCATGGGATTGGGCAAGGCGTGTGCCCTCATCACCGACGGTCGCTTCTCCGGCGGTACCTCGGGTCTCTCCATCGGCCATGTCTCCCCGGAGGCGGCCTCTGGCGGCACTATCGGTCTGGTGGAGGATGGCGACATCATCAACATCGACATCCCGGCCCGCAGCATGGTGCTGGAGGTGGCCGACAGCGTGCTGGCTGCCCGTCGCGCCGCCGTCTCTGCCCGTGGCTGGAAGCCGGTCGATCGTCAGCGCGAGGTCTCCTTTGCCCTGCGTGCCTACGCCATGTTCGCCACCAGCGCCGACAAGGGCGCGGTGCGCGATCGCACCCTGCTGGGGGAGTGAGAGAATGAACAGTCATGATATGGGCGCATTGCGCGCCCTTCGCCACGAGACGGGGGTATAAACCATGGTCTCTGCGGCGGATTATCTACGCAAGGTACTGCTCTCCCCCGTCTACGAGGCGGCGAGAGTCACCCCTTTGCAAACCCTGAAGAAACTCTCCGACAGGCTTGGCAATCACGTCAGCCTGAAGCGGGAGGATCTGCAACCGGTTCACTCCTTCAAGCTGCGCGGCGCCTACCACAAGATCGCCACCCTGACCCAGGAGCAGAAAGAACGCGGCGTCATCGCCGCCTCCGCCGGCAACCACGCCCAGGGGGTCGCCCTGTCGGCCGCCAAGCTCGGCATCAAGGCGATCATCGTGATGCCCAAGACCACGCCGGACATCAAGATCGACGCGGTGCGCCGTCAGGGCGGCAACGTGCTGCTGTTTGGCAACAGCTTCGATGAGGCCTACGGCGAGAGCCGCCGACTCGCCGAGTTGGAGGGCTATACCCTGATCCCGCCGTTCGACGACGTCGAGGTGATCGCCGGCCAGGGCACCATCGGCAAGGAGCTGCTGGAGCAGGATACCCACCTCACCCACGTCTTCGTGCCGGTGGGCGGCGGCGGCCTGGCCGCCGGGGTGGCGGTCTACATCAAGCAGCTGCTGCCGGATGTGAAGGTGATCGGGGTGGAGGCGGAGGGCTCCGCCTGTCTCAAGGCTGCGCTGGCGGCCGGCGAGCCGGTCAATCTGGAGCGGGTCTCCCTGTTTGCGGACGGGGTGGCGGTCAAGCGCATCGGCGAGGAGACCTTCCGCCTGTGCAACCAGTATCTGGACGAGGTGGTGACCGTCTCCAACGACCAGATCTGCGCCGCACTGAAAGACATCTTCGATGACTGCCGCGCCATCGCCGAGCCGTCGGGGGCCTTGTCCCTGGCGGGCCTGAAAGCGTACAGCGAGCGCGAGCAGGTCAAGGGTGGTCGGATGGCGGCCATTTTGTCCGGCGCCAACGTCAACTTCCACAGCCTGCGTTACGTGTCGGAGCGCTGCGAGATCGGCGAGAAGCGCGAGGGCATGCTGGCGGTGACCATCCCCGAGCGCAAGGGGGCCTTCCTCGACTTTTGCCGTCAGCTGGGGCCCCGCATGGTGACCGAGTTCAACTACCGCTACGCCGATGCCGAGCAGGCGTCGCTGTTCGTCTCGGTGCGCCTCACCGGCGGTGACGAGGAGCTGGGCCAGATCATCGATCAACTCGGCGGCAACGGTTATCCGGTGGTCAACATGACCGAGAGCGAGCTGGCCAAGAACCACGTGCGCTACATGATTGGCGGCCGCCCGGCCCGGCCCCTCGGTGAACGCCTCTACAGCTTCAAGTTTCCGGAGCAGCCGGGTGCCCTGATGCGCTTCCTCGAGACCCTGGGCTGCCGCTGGAACATCAGCCTGTTCCACTACCGCAACCACGGCGCCGACTACGGACGGGTGCTCTGCGCCTTCGAGCTGCCGGACGAGGACGTGGCCGCCTTCCACGACTACCTGCACGAGATTGGCTACGGCTGGAAAGAGGTGAGCGAGGATCCCGCCTACCGCCTGTTCCTGGCGAGCCAGGGCAGTCAGTGAGCGGGGAGCCATCCCCTTGCCAGATGAAAAACGAAGAGCCCGGCTCTTCGTTTTTTTATGGGCAACGCGCCGGCCCCCATGATTGGGGGCACGGTGGCTGATAATGTCGCCAATATCACACTCCTGAGTCCCTGGTCGTTTGAGGCTGGTTGCAGATGGGATAATCTGAATGCGGGGCTTGGGTTCAGAGCCCCGTCAGGGAAGAGAGACGCAGCAGCGTCATAACAATTCATTGCAGGGGCTCATCCATGAACAGATCTATGCTCGCCGTCCTGATCGGCGCTTTGATGGCAACAGGGACGGTGCATGCTGCCGCCCAGGACAACACCTGGTATGTCGGCGGCAAGGCCGGCTGGTCAAATTATTACGGGGTGGATTACAACGCTCAGGTCGAAGAGCTGTTCGATGCAACCAAGGTGAACGAGAACAGCGATGATCTCGGTCTGGGGCTGTTTGCCGGTTATCAGGTGAACAGAAACGTGGCGATTGAGCTCGGCTATGACTGGCTCGGCAAGTATCAGGTGGACAAGCACTACTCGGGTAACGGGGTTGATTTCGCACTCGATGGCGAGGCCAAGGCCCAGATGGTGCAGGCCACCATGAAGATCATCCTGCCTGCAACCTCGGCACTGGATATCTACGGCCGTCTCGGGGGGGCCTATGCCTGGACCGAGAGCTCACTCAACGTCAGGGCCAGCGATGGCACCAGCAGCCTCTCCGAATCCCATGAGGGCAACAAATATCATGGTGCCGCCTTTGTCGGGGCGCTGGGGGTCGAATACGCCATCGACAAGGATTGGGCCGCCCGCCTCGAATACCAGTACACCACACCCCTTGGCAAGACTTCCCTCGACGAGTCAGGCATCGAGATGGACAACGGCCTGCTGTCGGTCGGCATGCTCTATCGCTTCGGCCAGATCGGCGACGAGCCGGTGGCACCAACGCCTGCGCCCGAACCTGCGCCCGCCCCGGCCCCCGTGCTGGTGGAGAAACAGTTCAGCCTGGATTCCGATGTGCTGTTCGAGTTCAACAAGGCGACCCTGAAGCCAGCCGCCAGTCAGGCCCTCGACAACCTGTTTGCCCAGATCCTGGCGGCCAATCCGAAAGACGGGGTGGCGACGGTGATCGGTCATACCGACCGCATCGGCTCGGAGGCCTACAACCAGTCCCTCTCCGAACAGCGTGCCCGCACGGTGGCGGATTATCTCATCGCCAAGGGATTGTTTGCCGACAAGGTGCGTGCCGAAGGGCGGGGAGAGTCTTCGCCTGTGACCGGGGGCAGCTGCCCGGATGGTGCCAAGGCTCAGATGATCGCCTGCCTGGCCCCGGATCGCCGGGTCGAGGTGCGCCTGACCGGGGTCTCCCAGATCGCCGAATAAGCCATCTTTGCCTTGCTATTAAACAACGAGGGGGCCTTGGCCCCCTCGTTGTTTATGTGGGTGTGAGTCGTGACGTTTGCAGCCGCCTGGCGCAATGACTCACCATGATCAGCAGCAAGGCGCCGGGCAGCACTGTTTGCCAGAGGAAAGGCCAGGACTGGGTGGTGAGCAGGATCAACAGTGGATTGGCTCCGGCGGGTGGGTGGATCAGGCCCAGTCCCTGCATGAGTGCAATGGACAGGCCCACACCCAGCGACAGCTTGAGTTCCATCGGTAGCGGGAGCAATTGCACCACCAACCCCACGGTGGCCGATAACAGGTGGCCTCCCAGCACGTTCTGCGGACGGGCCAGCGGACTGTCCGGCAGGGAGAAGAGCAGCACACAGCTTGCCCCGAACGGTGCCATCAACAGGGTCGACTGCCAGCTCATGTCCAGCCAGCCGAGCAACATTATGGCCAGGCAGGCACCGAGCCCTGCCAGCCAGGCACTTCGCCATCGTCTTGTTTCCATCTCCTGTCTCCTTGTCTGTGCCGGATCACTTGATCCAGCCTGCGACATTAGGTAGACAGATCGGTGTACTTCAAGAGGAAAGTCACCATGAGCGACAAACGGCAACAGCTGATGACGACAGCCTATCGGTTGTTCAATCGTCACGGCTTTCACGCCACCGGCATCGATCGCATCTGGGCCGAGGCAGGCAGTACCAAACGCACCCTCTATCGCCACTTCCCCACCAAGGATGCCTTGATCGAAGCGGTGCTGATGGCGCGGGATGCGGAGTTCTTTGCCCTGCTCGATGCCAGGATGGATGGGGTGTCGGGGCGGGAGGCCAGGTTGCTGGCGCTGCTCGATGGCTTTGCGGACTGGTTTGGTCGCAGTGACTTCTACGGCTGCAACTTCATCAACGCGAGCGCCGAGTTCTCCGATCCTCGCCATCCGGTGCGCAAGCTGGTGGTGGCCCACAAGCGGGCGTTGCTGAACTGGGTCAGGGAGGCCCTCGAATGCACCGAGGTGCAGGCCACCGGATTATGCCTGCTGCTGGAAGGGGCCGTGGTGATGGCCCACAGCTATCAGCAGCCCCTGGCTCTGGAACAGGCCAGGGTGTTGGCGGAGGCCGTGCTGGCAGAGCCGCGCTAGTTCAGTTCCGTGGGGTCGATATCCAGGCTCCAGCGCACCCGCTTGGTCTCGGGCCACCCCTCCAGCTCCTTCACCGCCCAGTCGAGCAGCTGGGCCAGTGGCGCCCGGCTGGGCCCCTGCACCAGCAGCTGCATGCGAAACTTGCCCGCCTTGCGCTCCATGAAGCCGCTGATGGGCCCCAGCACCTGCACCTGGGGATAGCGGGCGCTGCGCAGGGTATCGGCGAGACGGCTGAGGAACAGCTGCACCTCGTCGCGACCGTTGGCCTCGGCCCGGAACAGTCCCTGATGGCTGAACGGTGGCAGCCCCAGCAGGCGGCGCTCTTTCAGCGCCGTGTCGGCGAAGTGGCCATAGCCGTTCTGGGTCAGATCCTGCAGCAGGGCGTGTTCGGGATGGTGGCTCTGCAGCACCACCAACCCGGGTTTGCTGGCACGACCAGCCCGGCCCGCCACCTGGGTGTAGAGCTGGGCCAGTTTCTCGGCAGCGCGAAAATCGGCGCTGAACAGGGCGCCATCCACATCCAGCAGGCCCACTAGCGTCACGTCCGGGAAGTGGTGGCCCTTGGCCAGCATCTGGGTGCCGATCAGGATCTTGTACTTGCCCGCCTTGATGTCGCCGAGGTGCGTTTCCAGCTCCCCCTTGCGGCGGGTGTTGTCCCGGTCGATGCGCACCACCGGATATTGCGGGAACACGGTGCCGAGCAGCTGCTCCAGCTGCTCGGTGCCGACCCCGGAGCCGATGAGCTCGCTGCTGCCGCACTCGGGGCAGTGATGGGGCAACGGGCGCACGCTGTCGCAGTGGTGGCAGTGCAGCCGTCGCCCGGCCTGGTGCCAGGTGTACCAGGCGTCGCAGCGCTCGCAGGCGGCACTCCAGCCGCACTGGTGGCAGATAAGAGCCGGGGCATAGCCACGACGGTTGAGAAACAGCATTACCTGGTTGCCCGCCGCCAGATGCTCTGCCATCAGCTGTTCCAGCTGGGGGGAGAGCCCGGCCTGTAGCCGCACGTTCTTGATATCCAGGATCACCTGACGAGCAGTCTGGGCGTTGCCGGCGCGGCGAGTGAGCGTGAGGTGGTGATACTTGCCGCTGCGGGCGTTGTGCAGCGTCTCCAGCGACGGGGTAGCCGAGCCAAGCAAAATGGGGATACCGGCACGATGAGCCCGCATCACCGCCAGATCCCGCGCGTGGTAGCGAAAACCGTCCTGCTGCTTGAAGGAGCCGTCGTGCTCCTCGTCGATGATGATGATGCCGAGGTTGTGAAATGGGGTGAACACCGCGGAGCGGGTGCCGATCAGGATGGCGGCGCCGCCGTCGCGGCAGGCGAGCCAGGCGTCGAGCCGCTCCCTGTCGTTCATGGCGGAGTTCATCGCTACCACCGGTACGTTGAAGCGGCGGCGAAAGCGGTTGATGGTCTGCGGAGTGAGGCCGATCTCGGGCACCATCACCAGCGCCTGCTTGCCTGCCTTGAGCAGGGGCTCGAGGATGCTCAGGTAAACCTCGGTCTTGCCGGAGCCAGTGATGCCGTCCAGCAGGAAGGCGCCAAACTGGTCGCTTTGGCTGGTGACGGCGGAGACCGCCAGCGCCTGCTCGCCGTTGAGGCGCAGCCCCTCACCCGGCTCGAAGCGGGTGGCCCAGTCGCCATCATGGCTCGGCTCCAGCGAGCGCTTCTCCAGCAGTCCCTTCTTCTCCAGCGCGGTGAGGGCCGCGCTCTGGATCTCCTCCTGCTTGAGGGCGGAGGGGGTCTGCGGCCCCTTGCGCAGCAAGGCGAGGGCCTGCTGCTGCTTGGCCGCCCGCTTGAGCTCGTTGAGGTCGATGGCCATGCCGGCCTCGGTGGCAAACCAGAACTCCAGCTCCCGATAGGCGGCGGGCTCCCCCTTGCGCACCAGCACCGGCAGGGCGTGGGGCAGTACCTCCCCCAGCGGGTGCTGGTAGTAACCGGCGCTCCAGGCCATCAGCGCCAGAATGTCGGGCCCCAGCACGGGGGCGCTGTCGAGCACCCTCTTCAAGGGCTTTAATTTGTTGCGGGGGACCTGGCTCTCGGTCGGGTGATCCACCACCAGACCAACCAGGGTCTGCGGGCCGAACGGGATCTCGACCCGGCAACCGGGGGCAGGCAAGGGCAGGGGAGAGAGATAGTCGAAATGACGGCGTAACGGCACCGGCACAGCCACACGAACCAGATCCAGCGTTTGGGAAGAATTCACCAGGGGTTGCCTATTTTTTCTGCGAAGCCACTTGCCTGATCTCAGGCGTTTCCTATATTATTCGCAGCCTTTGAAACTGTGTTCAACAATCGTGTGGTGTCCGACAAGAGATCGGATGGCGACACGGCCTGATAATTGAGGTTGTCCATGAAAGCTGGTATCCATCCTGACTACGTAGCCATCACCGCCAAGTGCTCTTGCGGTAACGTCATCAACACCTTCTCTACCATCGGTAAAGATCTGAACCTGGACGTGTGCTCCGAGTGCCACCCGTTCTACACCGGCAAGCAGAAAGAAGTTTCTAGCGGCGGCCGCGTAGACAAGTTCAACAAGCGTTTCGGTGGCTTGACCTCCAAGAAGTAATCTTGCTTCTGAAGAATTCTGAAAAAGGCGCCCATCGGGTGCCTTTTTTATTGGCCGCCATTCTGTAATTCCCCGCTTTGCCCTATGGTGTTGGCTCAACCAAGGGAGAAGAGCCGATGCGCACATGTCTGGTGATGGGAGCTGCCGGGTACATAGGATCCTACCTGGTGCCCCATCTGCAGGGTCTGGGGTACAGGGTCATCGCCGGGGCCCGTCGTCCCTGCCGTCTGCCGGAGGGGGTGGCGTTTCGCCTCGCCGACAGCCTCAAGCCTGCCACCCTGCCCCCTGCGCTGGCGGGGGTCGACACCGTCTTCTATCTGGTACACGCCATGGGGGCGGGGGCCGGTTTTCACCGGCTGGAGCAGCAGGGAGTGAAGAACTTCGCTGCTGCCGCCCGTGCCGCCGGGGTGCGCCGCATCGTCTATCTCGGCGCCATCCAGCCCGAGCCCTGCAACAGTCGCCACCTCAACTCCCGGCGCTACTGTGGCGAGCTGTTTCGCAGCGCGGGGGTGCCCACGGTAGAGCTGCGTGCCGGCATCATCATAGGCCCCGGCTCGGCGGCGTTCGAGGTGATGCGGGATCTGGTGTACAACCTGCCCATGATGGTGACGCCCAAGTGGGTGCGCTCCCGCACGCCCCCCATCGCCCTCTCCAACCTCTTGCACTATCTGGGCGGGCTGGTGGAGGCCGACGGGGTGGATGGCCAGATTTTCAATGCGGCGGGCCCCGAGCTGCTCAGCTACCAGCAGCAGCTCCAGAAGTTCGCCGCCCACATCGGCAAACGCTGCCCCATCATTCCGATCCCCTTTTTGAGCCCCCGGCTCTCCGCCTGGTGGCTGCAGTTCGCCACCTCGGTTCCCCAACCCATCGCCAAGGCGCTGGTGGGGGGGCTCAAGCACGACATCCCGGCGGATGACGGCCCCTTGCGCGCCCTGCTGCCCCAGCATCTGCTCAGCTTCGATGAGGCGCTGGCGGAGAGCCTGGCGCTGGAGCAGAGGCTCGGTGCCGAGCAGCATGGGGAGGAGACGCCCCTTGGTCTGCGCTGGCGTCATCCCGAGTATGGCTTCTACGACCGCACCGCCAGTGGGGAGGCGGATTGCCTCGCCGCCCCCGAGGTGGTGTGGCAGGTGTTGCAGCAGCTGGGGGGCGAGCAGCGCTACTTCTACATGAACGAGCTGTGGGTGGTGCGTGAATGGATGGATCACCTGATCGGCGGCCCGGCCCGGACCCGGGGGCGCACCAACCCGGATCGCTTCGTGAAGGGGGACATGCTGGACTCCTGGCAGATCCTCGGGGTGGATGAAGGACGCAGGCTGGATCTGCTGTTCAACATGAAGGCCCCCGGCGTCGGTCGGCTGGAGTTCAACATCCAGCCCTTGGAGTCCGGCCTGACCCGGCTGCGGGTGACGGCCCACTGGCATCCGCAGGGGGCCTGGGGGCTGGCCTACTGGCTCGCCATGCTGCCGTTCCACCTCTTCATCTTCCAGGGGATGACGGAGGCCATCGCCCGGCAGGCAGAGGCAAAAGCCGGCATTCCAGTCATGGATTGAAATCGAATCTATAACTAATTAGGTAATTTGGGGTGGCATGACATGCTACTGACTAGCGTGTCATTGCTATCCAGCGATATTTTATGCTGTGAAAGGGCGGGGGATTTCTTTATGATCCTCAGCCCTCGCCCGCTGGCGAGCCAACGCATCACTCATTCATTTCCGTATCGGGGTCCCCCATGTCCGATCAGCAGCACGATCTCCGCCAACAGGCACTCGACTACCACGCCCAACCCGTTCCGGGCAAAATCGCCATCGCCCTCACCAAGCCCGCCGAGACCGCTCGCGATCTGGCGCTGGCCTACAGCCCGGGCGTTGCCGAACCGGTACGCGAGATCGCCGCCAATCCGGCCGATGCCTACCGTTACACCGGCAAGGGCAACCTGGTGGCCGTCATCTCCAACGGCACCGCCATCCTGGGGCTGGGCAATCTGGGCCCGCTGGCCTCCAAGCCGGTGATGGAGGGCAAGGCCCTGCTGTTCAAGCGCTTTGCCGGCATCGACGCCATCGACATCGAGGTGAAGCACGAGACCAGCGCCCAGTTCATCGATACGGTGGCCGCCATCGCCGACACCTTTGGCGGCATCAACCTGGAAGACATCAAGGCCCCCGAGTGCTTCGAGATTGAAGAGGCGCTGATCGCCCGCTGCGACATCCCGGTGTTCCACGATGACCAGCACGGTACCGCCATCGTCACCGCCGCCGGGCTGCTCAACGCGCTGGAAGTGCAGGGCAAGGAGATTGGCACCAGCCGCATCGTCTGCATGGGCGCCGGCGCCGCCGCCACCGCCTGCATGGATCTGCTGATCAAGTGCGGGGCTGCGCCGCACAACATCTTCATGCTGGACCGCCAGGGTGTGATCCACAGCGGCCGCACCGATCTCAACCAGTACAAGCAGCGTTTCGCCAACGACACCCCCCTGCGCACCCTGATGGAGGTGATCGAGGGGGCTGACGTCTTCGTCGGCGTCTCCGGCCCGGACGTACTGCCCGCCGAGGCGGTGGCCCTGATGGCCCCCAACCCGGTGATCTTCGCCTGTTCCAACCCGGACCCCGAGATCAAGCCTGCCCTGGCTCACGGAGTGCGCGGGGATCTCATCATGGGTACCGGCCGCTCGGACTACCCGAACCAGATCAACAACGTGCTCTGCTTCCCCTTCATCTTCCGCGGCGCCCTCGACGCCCGTGCCAGCCGCATCAACGATGCCATGAAGATCGCGGCAGTGGAGGCGATCCGGGCTCTGGCCAAGGAGCCGGTACCCGCCGAGGTGCTGACCGCCGCTGGCGTGAGTGAACTCGCCTTCGGCAAGGACTACGTCATTCCCAAGCCCATGGACGCCCGCCTGCTGCCGCGGGTTGCCCGTGCCGTGGCACTGGCGGCGGTTGCCTCCGGGGTGGCCCGCATCGAACTGCCAGGGGATTACATGCTGGGTTGAGTCACGGCAAGCACGCAAAAAACAGAAGGGGCCCCTGTCGGGGGCCCCTTTTTCATGGCGGGAGCGGGCGGCTTACTTGGTCTTGGGAGCAACCTTGACGGCCGGCGCCTTGGCGTGGGCAGCCTTGTGATGCTTTTTCACGACCTTGGTCTGGGTGGCGTGGGGAGCGGCGGCCTTGGTCGGGGTGGCGGCCATGGTGAAGCCGGAGGTCAGGGCGAAGACAGCGGCCAGAGTCAGGGGGATCAGCTTGTTCATATTCCAGTTCCTCGTTCGGTTTGATGACATGGAGCGTTTCTCCATGACTTCATCCTAGGGCTGTTCGACCTGCGGTTCAGTGAGCGACTGGTGACGGTTTGTATCCAAATGTACGGGCAGGGTCAGGCAGAAACGGGCACCGCTGCGGCTTGGCAGCAGTTGCACCTCGCCGCCGTGGTGGTGGGCGATGCTGCGCACGATGGCCAGCCCCAGCCCGGCGCCGCCGGTGCGTCTGTCCCGGCTCTGATCCAGGCGCACGAAGGGCTCGAAGATTTGCGGGGCCAGCGCGGGATCGATGCCGGGGCCATCGTCGGCCACCTCCAGCAGATAGTCGTCCCCCTGTCGCGCTATACAGAGGCTTGCCTGGCTGGTGGCATGGCGCAGGGCGTTGCCGATGAGGTTCTCCAGCGCCCGGTCCAGCAATCGGGTGTCGCCGCGCCAGGGCAGAGCCATGGCCGGTCGCACGAAGTCGAGCCGCTTGTCCGGTCGCAGGGCCTGCCAGTCGGCCAGGCGGCTGCCGGCCCAGCTGCCGAGCTCCAGATCGCTGCATTGCAGCGGCAGTTCGGGGCGATCGAGCCTGGCATAGGTGAGCATCTCCTCGATGAGGGCATCGAGGGCGCCGAGGTCCCGCTCCAATCCCTGCTGCTCCTCGGGTGAGGGAGGCTCGGCCAGCATGGCGAGGCGATAGCGCAGCCGCACCAGGGGGGAGCGCAGCTCGTGGGCGATGGCGTCGGTCAACTGCTTGCGACTGGCCAGCATGGCCTGCAACTGCTCCGCCATCTGGTCGAAGGTACGGCCGACCCGGCCCAGGCTGCTCCCGGGAGGCAAACCGGTGCGACAGGAGAGATCCCCATCGCCGACCCGGCGGGCGGTCTGTTCGAGCTGTTGCAGGCCGCGCCAGTGGGGGCGCAGCCAGAGCAGGATGGGCAGGCCGAGGGAAAGGCCGATGAGCAGCAGCAGCCCCACGTCCACCCAGTGCAGCTCGTGCAGGTAGGAGAGGTAGGGGACGGGGCCGACGATCAGCACCTTGTCGGTGTTCGGGATGCGCTGCAGGAAGGTGTCATCCTCCTCGACGATGACGATGTTGCCCGCCTCGAGGAAGGCCTGATCCTCGCTGGCCAGGGGCTGGTTGGCGAGGACGCCGATCTGCAGCGGCAGATTGAGCTGGCGGCTCTGCTCGCCGGTGCGGGTGGCCCAGTGTTCCGGCGGCAGCCGGGCCAGCTCGCCAGTGAGCAGGCCGAGGGAGCCCTGCATCATCCGCTCCAGATAACGGTCCCCCGCCCGCTCTGCGCTGACCTGATAGACCAGCCCGATGAGCAGAATGGCGAGGGTGAAGCAGCCTATCAGCAGCAGATAGAACTGGATAAACAGGCGTCGCATCGGGGCTCTCCTCTTGTCTGGATTGCGTCTGGGCATTGCCTTGTTGCCCCTCATCCCCAACCCTTCTCCCGCAAGGGGAGAAGGCTGAGAGCATCAAGGTCATTCGGCGGGGCTTATTCCCAGGCCTGGGGCACCAGCAGGTAACCTTTCTGGCGCACCGTCTTGATCCAGATCGAGTTGTTGCTGTCATTCCCTGGCTTCTGGTGTGCAGGCGTGTGAGACACCAGCTCATTCCCAAGCCTGGGGTACGAGTAGATAACCCTTCTGGCGCACCGTCTTGATGCGGGTCGGGTTGTTGCTGTCATCCCCGAGCCGGCGGCGCAGACGGGAGATGGCCACGTCCATGCTGCGATCCTGGCCGTCGTAGTCGCGCCCCCGCAGGCTGCGAAACAGCGCCTCCCGCCCCAGGATCTGGCCCGCGTGGCAGGCCAGCTCCCACAGGAGGTCGAAATCGGCGGTGGAGAGGGGAATGCTCTCTCCATCGAGGCGCACGTCCCGACCCGGGCCGTCTATCTGGAGGCGGCCGAACTGCAGGCGCTGGGGCGGGGCGGCGGGGACCACGGCCTGCTGGCTCTGCCCCTGCTGGCGGAATTGGACTCGTAGCCGGGCCAGCAGCACCGGGGGGGGCGTGGTCTTGAGGATGTAGTCGTTGGCCCCCAGCTCCAGGCTCAGGATCTGGTTCATGTCGCTGTCGAGCGAGGTGAGCATGACGATGGGGCCGGCAAAGCGCGGGCGCAGATCCCGGCACAGGGAGAGGCCATCCTGCCCCGGCAGCATGATGTCGAGCAGCACCAGATCCGGCTGCTCGGCCAGGGCCCTGTCGAGTGCCCGGTCACCCCGGGTCTCCAGCATCACCTCGATGTCGTGGCGACCGAGCCAGCTGCTGATGAGCTGGCCTATCTCGGGATCGTCTTCAACAAACAGAACGCGTGGCATGGTGGCGTGATTCCCCGGTCATGGCGTGAGTGGGCGTGTCGCCAGCATAACGGCTGCGTCCGCGCTCTGCACCGGGATAACTAATCAATGCGGGGGTTTTTGCCCCTTCTCCCGGGGGAGAAGGGGGGACAGGATGAATCGGTTGGTATCGGGCCGCCCCACTTGTCCCGTGGCGGGTCGGGGCGGCGCGATGAGGCAGGATCCGTGCCCTTCAGTGGCCATAGCGGCTCCGGCTGCCATGGAGCAGCCGGGGAACCGGCCGGATCAGCCGCCCTTGCGCTTCAGGTACACCCCGGCTTCCATGTGGTGGGTCCAGGGGAACTGGTCGAACAGGGCGAAGCGGGCGATCTCGTGGGTTTCACCGAGCACCGCCATGTTGGCCTGCAGGGTCTCTGGGTTGCAGGAGATGTAGAGGATGTTGTCGTAATCCTGCACCAGCTTGACGGTGGCGTCGTCCAGACCGGCCCGGGGCGGGTCGACGAAGATGGTGTTGCACTGGTAGGCGCGAAGATCGACCCCCTTGAGGCGGTTGAACTCCCGCTCGCCGCGCATCGCCATGGTGAACTCCTCCGCCGACATGCGCAGGATGATCAGGTTGTCGACACCGTTGGCGGCGATGTTGAACTGGGCGGAGTCCACGCTCGGCTTGGCGATCTCGGTGGCTAGCACCTTGCGAAAGTTCTGCGCCAGGGCGATGGAGAAGTTGCCGTTGCCGCAGTAGAGCTCCAGCAGGTCCCCCTCGCTCCCCTTGGTCACGTCCAGGGCCCAGCCCAGCATCTGTTCGTTGATGGCGGCGTTGGGCTGGGTGAAGCTGTTTTCCACCTGCTTGTAGACCAGCTCGCGCCCCTGCACGGTCAGGCGTTCGATGACGAAGTCATCCCCCAGGCAGATCTTCTGCTTGTGGGCGCGGCCAATCAGTTGCAGCTCGAACCCCTTGGCACGCAGGTCGGCCTGCAGCGCCTCGGCGGCCTGCTGCCACTCGGCTTCCAGCTTGCGGTGGTAGAGCAGGCTGACGCAGATCTGGCCGGACTGGGTGGAGAGGTAGTCGATCTGGAACAGCTTCTTGCGCAGCACGGGGTGCGGGCGCAGCCCGGCCAGCAGCACCGGCATCAGCCGGTTGATGAGCAGGCTGGCGGTGGGGAAGCTGTCGACCCGGATGATCTCCTTGGTGGCCGGAGCATACATGCAGTGGTACAGGTCGTCCCCCTCGTGCCAGATGCGGAACTCGGCGCGCATCCGGTAGTGCTCGGCGGGGGAGGCGTGCAGCTCCAGCGCAGGCGGATTGAAGGGGGCGAACAGCTGGGTGAGGCGATCGCGCTTCTCGTCGAGCTGGGCCTGGTAGTCGGCAGGAGTCCGTCTGCCCTGGGCGTCGGCGGAAGAGGGCTGGGATTGAGTCATGGATACCTCGCATGCACCGGGCTGAGCCGGGGAAAGACCGGGGGAAGGCCGCAGCCAACCAAAGGGTGGGGATTTTAAAAGGCCGTTGCGGATTGTCCAAGTTTTTTGTGGTCAAGAAGTGGCCAGTCGGGCCGATAACCGATCCACCACTATAGGCGGGAGAGTAATGATGCAAATTGATGGCATGGGCACAGCCCAACCCAAGGGAGTGGGCATTGCTCCCAAATCGCCTCAACAGACGGAGTCGAAAACGGCGGACAAGGGGGATGAGGTCTCCCTGAACAAGCCCCCGAAATGGGCCCAGGTGCTGATCCAGCAGGCGCTGCAATTTGCGCTGGAGATCAACGGCCAGGGCTACAAGGCACCCAAGGTGCAGGAGCCCCAGGAGATCACTCCGGAGACCCTGTTCGATTTCCAGTCGGTGGCGGACAACGTGTTGCAGTTCGTCACCGGGCGGATAGGCGCGGCCCGTGCCGACGGCAAGTCCGACGACGACCTGACCAAGATGATGGAGCAGGCCCGCAAGGGGGTGGACAAGGGCTTCGGTGACGCCAGGAAGCTGCTCGGTGACTGGGCGGACAACGAGGACATCAAGACCGGCATGGATCAGAGCTACAAGCTGATCCAGAAGGGGCTCGACGAGTTCGAGAAGGAGTTCTTCGGCAAGGTGTCGACCACGGATCTGGGGGATGCCAGAATGGCCAGCCGCCAGCAGGCCCTCCTCGAGATCGAGACCCGGGACGGGGACAAGGTGATGCTGCGCTTCAGCGACAGCTGGCAGTTCAAGTCCCAGAGCGACGGGGGTGGCAGCCAGTTCAGCCTCAAGTCGAGCCAGAGCTTCGACTTCTCCCTGGAGGGGGATCTCGACAGTGCCGAGATGGATGCCATCGGCACCCTGGTCAAGGGGCTGGACGAGCTGGCCGGGCAGTTCTTCAAGGGGGGCGACGGCAAGACCCTGGCGGACGGGCTGAACGGGCTGCAACTGGATGACAGCCAGCTGGTCTCCTACTCCCTCAAGCTCAAGCAATCGGCCAAGTTGAGTCAGACCTACCAGGGGGCCAGTTCCCTGCAGGAGAGCCTCAAGCCCCTGGCGGACTACCTGCCGAGGCTCAGCCGGTTGCAGCAGCAGGCCGACGCCCTGTTGCCCCCTTCCCAGCAGGAGGCGCTGACGCCCACCGTGCTGGCGGCGCGGGGTCAGGACGGGGCGACCCAGGGGGCAGGCTTCATGGGCTTCAACCAGCGGATGCTGGAAGCCATGAGGCTGCTCGGCCAGCAGATGGCGACCGGCTAGTCTGGCGACGCCCCCGTGATGCTGGCGGGGGCGGGGTGTTTGCCAGCCCGTCCCCGGGCTGGCACACTGCCCTTTTCCCCAGCCCGGCGATGCCATGAACCCCAAGAAGCCAAGAGACAAGCGCGAGCTCTGCTACCCCTTCATCTTCGAAACCCAGTTCCAGTGCGACTACGAGATCGCCACCGACGAGCTCTGCTGCCAGGTGGGGGCCGTGCTCTCTCATCTGATGCCGGATGAGGATACCCAGCCCGTGATGGCGGATCTGGCGACCCTGCAGCGGCTCATCTACAACCTCAACGGCTCGGTGCGGGGACGGCTCGGCATCTTCGAGGAGGATCTGGACTGGCTGAAGGGACGGTACGATCACTACAACGAGGCGAGTCGCGGCCGGGTGACCGGCTTCGTGCTGCCCCAGGGGCCCCAGCCCATTCCCACCCTGCACCTGTGCCGCTGTGGCAGCAAGAAGGTGGTGCGTCTGCTGGTACGCCTGGAAGAGAGCGGCGTGCGCTTCGATCCCATCCTCTATCGCTTCGCCAATCTGCTGGCCAACTTCTTCTTCGTGCTCACCGTCTACCTCAAGCAGGCGTGGGATGTGACCGAAGTCCCCTATGTCAGCATCAACTACTGATGAAGAGATGATGTTTGATGCATTCGTCGCATCACACATGGCGGCGTAGGGTTATCGGATCGAAAAACAGCGATGAGGCAGCATCCGCCACTTCGGGGGATGCAGGCATAAAAAAACCGGCGCCCCGAGCGCCGGTTTTCTATTGCCGCTATCCCTAGCTCGACAGCAGTACCCTGGCCGAGTTGGCCGGGATGGTGAGCTGCACCTCCCCCTGCACCACCTCGAACTTGTCGCCGTTGAAGGCGTCGGTGAAGCGGCTGGCGGGGCTGGCGGTCTGCCACAGGGGCAGGCTGATGGTGCGCGGCTCCGTGGGGTGGCGGTTGCAGGCGACCACCACCTGATCACTTTGCAGGGTACGGGCGAACACATAGCTGTGAGGGCCGGCGTAGAGGGTCTGGATGTCTCCCCGCCGCAGGGCCGGGCGCTGGCGGCGCAGCTGGATCAGGCGGCGATAGTGGTCGTGCAGCACGTGATCCCAGTCGGTGGTATCCCAGGGGAAGCAGCGGCGGCAGTCCGGGTCGTTGCCGCCGGAGAGCCCCACCTCGTCGCCGTAGTAGATGGAGGGCACGCCGATGTAGGTGATGAGCAGGGTGGCGGCGAGTCGCATCCGCTGCTTGTCTTCCCCCAGCAGATGCAGGAAGCGGGCGGTGTCGTGGCTGTCCAGCAGGTTGAACTGGGCCAGCTGGTTCTTGAACGGAATATGGGCCCGCGCCAGCTTGAGCCAGTGATCCAGCTCGGTGGCGCTGATCTTGATGGGATGATAGGCGATGTCCTGCCCCGCCAGGAAGGCGCGGATGGGGTGGGCGAAGCCGTAGTAGTTCATGGCGCCGTCCTCCTGATCCCCCTGCAGCCACTGGCTCGCTTCGAAGAAGTGCTCGCCCAGCACGTAGGCGTCCGGATTCTCCTGCTTCACCGCGCCGCGAATGGCGCGCACATGGCCGCGATTGCCCTCGGCAGTGCCCCGCTCCCCCAGCATGTGGATGACGTCAAAGCGCCAGCCATCGATCTGGTAGGGGGCGCGCATCCAGTAGCGCAGAATGGCGTTGTCTGCCCGATAAACGGCGTCCTGCACCTGTTCACTTGAGAAATCCAGCTTGGGAAGGCTGCGGATCCCTTTCCAGCTAACATAATCCCCTTCCTGATCGAAGGTGTAGAAGCTGCGCCAGGGGGAGTCTGGGTTGCTCTGGGCGCCCAGCGGCGGGCAGAACCAGGGGTGCTCGGTGGAGGTGTGGTTGACCACCGCATCCAGGATGATCCTCATGCCGCGCTGGTGCAGGTTGCGGGTCAGCTCGGCAAACTGGGCATTGGTACCGAGGTGCGCATCCACCTTGAAGTAGTCCTGGGTGTCGTACTTGTGGTTGCTCGGCGAATCGAAGATGGGGTTGAGGTAGAGCGCCGTCACCCCCAGGGATTGCAGGTAGTGCAGCTTGGCGTCGATGCCCGCCAGATCCCCGCCGTAGAATTCACAGGCGCCGTGCCCCTCTTCGTGGCGGCTGACCGGCTCGCCCCAGGCCTTGCTGATGACCGCCTTGCCCCTGTACTCGTACTCGTGATGCTTGACGCTCAGCGACGGGTCGCCGTTGCAGAAGCGGTCGGGGAAGATCTGGTAGAACACCTGATCCTGCACCCAGGCCGGGGGCTGGTGATGGCTGTTGAAGCGGAAATGCTGCTCCCGCGGCGGCATGGCGGCGCTGACGCCTGCCCCGTGCAGCCACCACTGCTCCTCGTCGGTGAGGCACTTGAAGCAGTAGAGGTGGATCTCCTGCCCCCTGGCCAGCGGCAGTTCGACCTGCCAGACCTGAAGCCTGTCCCGGGTGGCGACCGGCGTCATGGCGACCAGATACTCCTCGTTGTCCGGCTCGTGGCGCAGCCACACCTCGCGGATGGGGGCGTCCAGCTCGCTGAACAGGGTGAGCTGCAGGGTGTCGGCACTCTCTTTGAACCAGGGTGCCGCCTGGGGGTGAAACAGGAAGGGATGGGTCATGGTATCTACTGTGTCAGAGGGGCTCAGGAATGGGGGATGGGCGCAGGCCATCTTATCCCGTCCATGGGCGTGTGTATGTGACGACCGGCCAGAATGAGACGGTGCTTCCGGCTTGGCTGGGCGGTCTGCCGTGACGCTATTGGGTCAGCAAATCGGCCAGGGCATTGCTTTGTTCGTGCAGCTGTTCGAGCTGATCCGCCAGAATGAGACGGGGATCCGGCTCCTGCTGATCGGCCGTTGTACATCTACTGGGTCAGCAAATCGGCCAGGGCGTTGCCCTGTTCGTGCAGCTGCTCCAGCTGATCCGCCAGGCTGGCGGGATCCAGCCCCAGCTGGTCAGCCAGGGTTCTGGGGAAACGGGCGATGATGGCCTGTGCCGGTACGCCGGCCTGCCAGGCGAAGGAGACGAAGACGGCGAGCCGGATGAGCACGGCCTCCTTGCTGACCGGATCGTGGGAGAGGGGGTCGAGCTGCTGGGCGATGGCATCCACGAAGGCGGGCGACAGGTTCCAGCGCCGCGCCAGCTCTGCGCCGAGCTGGGCATAGTCGTAACCCAGCATCTCCCGCTGGGCATCGACCCGGCTGCTGCCTTTCTCGATGGCCAGATTGATGAGCCCCGCCTCTTCCGGCAGGGTGCTCTGGATCAGCAGCTCGCCAATGTTGTGAATGAGGGCGCAGGTGAAGGCGGTTTCGGGATCCACCGAGGTGGTCTGCTGTGCCAGGGTGCGGGCAATGGTGGCGACCTGGAAGGTCTGGGTCCAGAAGTGGAGCTTGTCAAAGCCGGGGGGGGCCTTGAAGCTGCTGATGATGCCGGAGGCGACCACCACGGAGCGCAGGCGGTTGAAACCGAGGCGGATCACCGCCTGTTCGATGGAGGTGATTTCATTGCCACGGCGCAGGGCGGCGGAGTTGGCCATCCGCAGTACCTTGACGCTGATCACCTGGTCCATGGCGATCTTGGCCGCGATCTCGTCGATGCGGGCATTCTCGTCGTTGAAACTCTGCATCAGCTCGTGCAGCAGTTTCGGAATTGTGGGCAGTTGCTTGATCTTGCCAAACAGGCGATCCATCGACATGGCTGAGGCAGCCTCCATTGCTAACAATGCCTCATATTGTGCCACAGCCTGGCCAGTTGTTCCTGCTGGCGAGCGGTTTTGTGAGCCCTAGTACACCCAGTCTTGCAGTCTGTATTCCAAACGGTGCCGTTTTCCCTGGAGGATCAGGGTCTGGGTGGAACCGCTCAGTGTTGCCCCCTCCGTCAGGGTGGCGAGCACGGCCTGCTCTATCAGATCGAGTTCGGGGGGGCAGGCCATGGCGGTGCTGCCGAGGCTGGTGACCCAGAGCTTGTTCCCCTTGAGGTGACCCTGGCCGAAGTAGCGGTTGCAACCGGCGATGCCGTTGACGGTGAAGTGTTCACCGATCTCGATGTCGGGGGGATTGCTGCGGCGGCTGGCGATGGCCTGGCCATCCAGCCGATCGAGCACCCAGTGATGGTGTTGCAGATCTTGCGAGGCAAAGCGGGGAGCACTGCTGCAGGCGCTGAGCAGAAGCAGGGCGAGCAGCAGTAGCAGGTATCTGGGCATTGAAGGGGCTCCGGTGGTGGGTATGACAAGCATACCCGTCCCCGGGCCCGGGCGGCAGGGCGAGGGGGGAGGAGCCCGACCGCTTCTGTCGCCCCGGGGGAAGAGGGGGTGTCGGCAAATGGCAACACCCGCCCCGAGCGAACCTGTCTACCGGTTGCCCATGGCTCCCCTGGCCGTCTCAGTCCGCAAACAGGCGCTCGGCATAGCGGGCGAGGCCCGAGGCCACCGAACCGAAGTCATCACCCCCCTCCAGCGGTACCTTGGGCAGTTTCTGCTGGATGAAGGCCTTGATGAGGGGGGAGCGGGCACTGCCGCCGGTGACGAAGACCCGGTCAGGCTGCACGCCTGCCGCCAGGATAGCCTCGTCCATCAGCTCGCCAATCTTCTCCAGCAAGGGGGCGGAAGCACTGGCCAGCTGGGGGCGGGTGAGTGCCGCCTCCAGCCCTTTTTCCAGCTCGTTCAGGGTCTGGTGATTGTGCTCGTGGTCGGAGAGGGCGATCTTGCCCTGCTCGGCGCGCCACACCAGTTGATGGCTCAGCTTGTGAGCCCGCAGGCTGGCGAGGCGCGGGAGCTTGCTGCCCGGCTGGCTGTCGAGCTGGAGATCCTGCAACTGGCGGGCGGTATCCAGGCTGTAGAAACGGCTCTGGGCACTGACGTCATTGATGGCGGCGGCGTCCCAGAACAGGGGATGGGGCAGCGGCTTGCCGGTCTTGAGGGTCTCGTGCATGCCGAGCAGCGGCATCATGCCCTCCACGGTCAGGCGGATGTCGAAGTCGTTGCCCCCGATGCGCTGGCCGCTGTGACCGAGCAGATCGCCGCTGCGATCCAGCTGGTCACGGTGGCTCGGGCCCATGCGCAGCACGGAGCAGTCGGTGGTCCCGCCCCCGATGTCCACCACCAGCACAACCGCATCCTCGGTGAGGCGCGCTTCGAACTCGAAGCCGGCGGCCACCGGCTCATAGAGGAACTCCACCCGCTCGAACCCGGCGAGGCGTGCCGCCTCCCTCAGGATGGCGATGGCCTGGCGGTTGCTCTCTTCCCCCGCCAGTCCCTGGAAGTTGACCGGTCGGCCGATCACCGCCTGGCGGATGGTGCTGCCCGTCTGCTGCTCCGCCTCCCGGCGCACGTGCAGCATCATGGCGCAGACGATGTCCTCGAACAGGGCGATCTGGGGAGCCTTGAGGCCATAGGCCCCGAGAAAGGATTTGGGGGACTTGATGTAGTAGCCCTCGTCCGGCTCTTCCAGATAGCGCGCCAGCGCCGCACCGCCGAAGCTCAGCTCGTCGATGAGTCCCTCTTCGCGCATTTGGCGGCGCACCGCCTGGGCCCGGGTCACCACGGGACCGCGCAGCTTGAGGTATTCGCTCTGCTGGACGGGGGCCAGGCCTTCGGCCAGGAGGCCGGCGATGGCGTCCCGGTGGGGGGCGTGCAGGGTGGAGGGAAGGTAATGGGAACCGGAGAGGGTCAGCAGCCTGGGGCTGCCCTGTTCCATCACGGCGACGGCACAGTTGGAGGTACCGTAATCAAATCCGATGAACATGCTGGCCAGACTCCTGTACAAAAAAGGGCTGGTAGCCTACCCGATGCCGCCGGGTCTCACAACCCGGCGGCGGGATCAATGGCGTGGCGACAACGTCTCAGGGATCACTCCACTTCGTTGTCAGAGCGGCCCTGGCTCTCGATGGCCTGGATGTTGCTGAGGGTGGTGTCGGCGATGGCGTGCAGCGCCTCCCGGGTCAGGAAGGCCTGGTGACCGGTGAACAGCACGTTGTGGCAGGCAGACAGGCGGCGGAAGACGTCGTCGGTGATCACCTCGTTGGACTTGTCCTCGAAGAAGAGGTCTTCCTCCTCCTCGTAGACGTCCAGCCCCAGGGCGCCGATGCGGGAGGTCTTGAGGGCCTCGATGGCGGCGTTGGAGTCGAGCAGGCCGCCCCGGCTGGTGTTGATGATCATCACCCCGTCCTTCATCTTGGCGAAGGCCTCCTTGTTCAGCAGGTGATAGTTCTCCTTGAACAGGGGGCAGTGCAGGCTGATGACATCGGACTGACGGAATAGGGTGTCGAGATCCACGTACTCGGCGCCCAGATCGATGGCCGCCTGGTTCGGATAGGGATCGCTCACCAGCAGGCGCATGCCGAACCCCTTGAGGATGCGCAAGGTGGCGATGCCGATCTTGCCGGTGCCTATGATGCCGGCGGTACGGCCATGCATGTTGAAGCCCACCAGCCCCTCCAGGGAGAAGTTGGCGTCCCGGGTGCGCTGATACGCCTTATGGATGCGTCGGTTGAGGGTCATCATCAGGCCCACCGCATGTTCGGCAACGGCCTCGGGGGAGTAGGCAGGCACCCGCACCACCTTGAGTCCCAGCTCCTTGGCGGCGGCCAGATCCACGTTGTTGTAACCGGCGCAGCGCAGGGCGATGACCCTGGTGCCGTACTGCGCCAGCTCGGTCAGCACTTCGCGGTCGGCATCATCGTTGACGAACAGGCAGACCACGGGGAAGCCGTGGGCGAGACGGGCCGTCTTGGCCTCCAGCCGCACGTCGAAGAACTCCAGATCGAAACCGTACTGGCCGTTGGCCTGGTGGAAATGTTCCTTGTCGTAGCTCTTGGTACTGAAAACGGCGACTCTCATGGTGCGCTCTCCGTAGATAATGATGTGGTTAAATTACAACAAATAGTGACCGTCATCACGGGATAAGTGGTGCTGTTTCAACCCCAGGGCATGATGGGGACGGCACTGACCGCACTCTTGTACGAACCATCCACCAACTTGGTGCTGTAAGTCAGATAGACAAGGGCATTGCGCTTCTCGTCGTAAAAACGCACCACCTTCTGCTCCTTGAACACCAGCGAGGTGCTGACATCAAACACCTCTTCCCCCGCCTTCAGCCTGGCGGGCAGGGTGATGGGGCCGATCTGGTGGCAGGAGAGGGAGGCGTGGGAGGGATCTTCCGCCAGCCCAAGGCCACCCTTGACGCCGCCGGTCTTGGGGCGGGCCAGATAGCAGGCGACACCGGCGATTTTCGGGTCGTCGAACGCCTCCACCAGGATCTTGTGGTTGGGGCCGAGCAGCTTGAAAGCGGTGCTCACCTCGCCGACGGGATCGGCCTTGTCGGCCAGCACCGGGCCGGCCATCAGTGCCCCCAGCAGCAGGGGCAGGGGGCGAGCAAGGGTCTGAAGATGTCTCATGGTCTCTCCTGTTGGCCTCCCTCAGAAAGGGATGCCCAAACGACGATAGAGGCTGGCCAGCACCCAGGCGGGGCCTACCAGCAGAAATTGCAGGTCGGTGAGAAAGGAGGGGCGTTTCCCCTCGATATGGTGACCGACGAACTGGGCTATCCAGAACAGCACGAACCCGATGAGGGCAGGCCACAGCAGCGGCCCCTGCCAGACGTGGCAGAAGGCCAGTCCCAGGGCGGTCAGGGCCGTCATCCCCGTAAAGATCGTCAACGACAGCCGCAGGTAGAAGACCAGCACCGGGATGGCCGCCAGCCCCGCCCAGTTGAAGGACGCTGGCAGGGGACCGGCGGGCAGGCACCAGAGCAGTGCCAGGATGCAGAGGTAGATGCCTGGCACCGCCACCTTGTGGATGGCCACATTGACGGGGTGTTGATGGCTCTGGCCATAGTCGCGAAACCAGTCATCCAGTCGTTTCATGGCACCTCCCTGGTGCGCGTATTGAGGCCGGGCGACCTCGCGTTCCTGTGCGTCTGCCCACCGGATGGGATGAGCCGCGGCTGATCACGCTCCCGGCGGCGGATATTCCCAATGCCGGGATACCGTGTCCGTTCATGCTCCCGGCGGCGGATATTCCCAATGCCGGGATACCGTGTCCGTTCATGCTCGCAGCGGTGGATATTCTCAACGCCGGATATCGTGTCCGTTTACTCCTGCGACGGTGGATATTCCCAATATTGGGCCGGAATGCTTTTGAGCAAGGGGGTCATGTCGGGATTGGGCAGGGCGATGGTGACTCTCTGCTCCAGATTGGCGCTGGCCAGGGCCTCGCGGATCTTGGGGTTCTCCCGAAAGAACGCCATGAAGCTGCCGTCGGCATAGGCACGCTCGAGGCCGGTCTGGATCGCCTTGGCCAGCTTCGGCGACTCCGGGCTGACGAAGAAGAACTCGGCGAAGGGGTAGCGGATCAGCAGGTGCTGATCGATCACCAGGTTGGGATATTGTGCCGCCAGCTCGCTGCGTTCGGCGAAGATTTCCACCAGGCCACGGGGGAAGAAGTCCAGCTTGTCGCCGTCATTCATCAGGCGAAACAGGTTGCTGTAGCGCCCGGCATAGGTGGGAATGCCTGCCAGTTCCAGGATCTTGTTGTCGGCCCAGCCCACCCCCTGTGCTGCTTTCAGTTTCTTGAGGTCTGCCAGGGTGTTGATCTGGTTGAACCGCTCCTGGGCATCGGCGTGGATGAAGGAGAGGCGCAGCCCTTCCAGGCCACGAAACAGCGGGATTGGTACTGCGGTGAGGGAGGATTCCAGCGCGCTGGAGGTACCCATCCAGAACACATTGATGACCTTGCCCTTGGCAAGCGCCTGCTGGAGGCTGTACTGGTTGAGATTGAGGTCGACCCGCTCCAGCTTGTAGGGCTGCCCGGCGTGGTTGAGCGCCAGTTCCAGCAGCTTGAGCTGGTATTCGTTGTCGAGATCGTTGATCGGTCGGCTGGGGACCTTGACGGTGAGCGTCTGTGCTTGTGCCAGCAATGGCAGGCACAAGCACAGCCTGATGAGCCATTTCACGCTTTGATCTCCTGTAGGATCCGGGACTTGCCCGGAGTCTAACAGAAGTTGTCACGCTCTTGCTGTGAAAGGGGCCGGGGATCACCCGGCCGCGTCATCTTCGGGCATGGCCTGCCCTGTGCCCGGCTCGTACCGATGCCGGGCTTGTTCGCCGCATCAGGCGACGCGACGGAACACGTGAGTGTCGTTGAATTCCTTGGTGCTCTGGCATTCAACACAGAAGCGGGATTCGGGACGGGCCTGCAGCCGCTTGAGAGAGATCTCGTCGCCACAGGATTCGCAATAGCCGAAATCCCCTTCATTGATCCGCTTCAACGCCCCTTTCAGCTTGCGCAGGTGCAACTTGTCGTGCTCGATGCGGTTCAGCTCCAGGCGACGGGCCTCCTCGACACTGGCACGGTCAATTTCATCCGCCATCTCGTTGGTATCGGTGGCGATAGCCTGGCTGGCCTGGGAGTTGAGACGTTCTTCGAGCTCAAGGATTTGTCGCTCGATCTGGCCTTTGTAGAAGGTCAGTTGGTCTTCTGTCATGAAATCACACATACGGTTTGCTACCAGTCAGTTTCCCAATGTTACCCATTGATGGGGGCTGTCTGTCGTCAGACCAAGCCCTTGTATCCCGTTTTGCACCAAATCCATGCAGGAGAGTGCAAATCAGGGCGGGCCTTGTACCAAAAAAATGCAGACATGCAAAGGAAATTGGATAAGGAGTGTGCGCCCTTGCAAAGAAATGGGCCTTCTCCGACAGGGTCTGACTGAGTATCGAACGAGATCCCGCCGCCGTTGGCATCGAGCTTGCAATGGGCTGATCGTGACACAAAGTGTTTAGTATTTGGTGCCGCGCTGGTCATTATACAGGCCGTTGTTTATAGTTTTTTAAACACCGCTGCTTGACAAAGGCCTTTATCACGGGCTTTTATGGTGTGGTCGATTACATTTTCTTAACAAGGGTGTTCCTTATATTAGACACCCTTGACAATGGCAACCGTAAAGTCGGGGTTTAACATGGACAGTATCAAGGGCTGGATGGAGAGCAATCGCATCACGGAAGTGGAGTGCCTGTTTCCGGATTTCACCGGCAATGCCCGAGGCAAGATCATTCCAGCCAACAAGTTTCTGCGCGAGGGGGGCATGCGGCTGCCCGAGGTCATCTTCACCCAGACGGTGACCGGCGAGTACCCGGATGACGACAGCATGATAGACCCGCTGGAGCGGGACATGCAGCTCTATCCCGATCCCAACACCATTCGTTTCGTACCCTGGGCGCTGGAGCCCACCGCCCAGGTGATCCACGACTGCTTTGACGTCAACGGCAAGCTCATCGACATCGCTCCCCGCTCCGTGCTGCGCCGGGTTCTGTCATTCTACGAGAAGCAGGGCTGGAAGCCGGTGGTGGCGCCGGAGCTGGAGTTCTACCTGGTGACCCGCAACGAAGATCCCGACTATCCGCTGGTACCGCCGGTGGGCCGCAACGGCCGCCCGGAAACGGCCCGCCAGTCGTTCAGCATCGATGCGGTGAACGAATTCGACCCCATCTTCGAGGACATGTACGACTACTGCGAGGCCCAGGAGCTTGAGGTGGACACCCTGATCCACGAATCCGGCGCCGCCCAGATGGAGATCAACTTCCTGCACGGGGATGCCATCGATCTCGCCGACCAGGTGTTTCTGTTCAAGCGCACCATGCGCGAGGCCGCCCATCGCCACGGCATCTATGCCACCTTCATGGCCAAGCCCATGAGCAACGAACCGGGTTCCGCCATGCACATCCACCAGAGCCTGGAAGACATGGATGGCAACAACCTGTTTGGTACCAGCGAAGGGGGCAACTCCGATCTGTTCATGCATTTCATCGCCGGCCTGCAGAAATACACCCCGGCAGTGACCGCTCTGCTGGCGCCGAACGTCAACTCCTACCGCCGCCTCACCTTTGGCGAGAGTGCGCCGCGCAACGTGCAGTGGGGAGTGGAAAACCGCACCTGCGGCCTGCGGGTCCCCTTCTCCGAACCGAGCGCACGTCGGGTCGAGAACCGCTTCGCCGGGGCCGATGCCAATCCGTATCTGGCTCTGGCCGCCACCCTGGCCTGCGGCTACCTCGGCATGCTGGAGAAGCTCGAACCCATGCAGGAGATGAAGGCGAGTGCCTATGACCTGCCCTACAGCCTGCCCCGCTCGCTGGAGGAATCGCTGAGCCACCTGGAGCAGTGTGAACCCATCAAGGACATGCTGGGGGAGCGTTTCATCCGCGCCTTCGTGGCCGTCAAACGCAAGGAGTACGAGACCTATTTCGGCGTGATCAGCCGCTGGGAACGGGAATTCCTGCTGCTGAACGTCTGATCTGTCCCCGGGGGAGGCGAGGTCTCTCCCCGTCATATCGCAAGCAAGGGGCCGAAGGCCCGTCTCGCGGCGGCGCCCGCGACCCGGAAGGCACCGAGTAAAGGTGAGGCCCGCTCCCGCAATGGAGAGGGGCGTCACCTGCAATCAACTGGCGACGATGTTCGCCCCATGGAAAGGCATCGAGCAGGCAAGAGAGTGCCAGCCCCGTGAATGGCAGTGACCGGGCAGGCCATCCGAGCCCTCATGAATGGCGACAAGATTCGCCGAATCGAAGGAACCGAGGAGCAAGCAATGCAGCACACCACCCGTGAGTGGCAGCAACTGGAAGCCAGCCATCATCTGCATCCGTTTACCGATTTTCAGGCCCTGAACAAGAAGGGCAGTCGCATCATCACCAAGGCCGAAGGCGTCTATCTGGAAGACTCCGAAGGCAAGCGCATTCTGGACGGGATGGCGGGTCTGTGGTGCGTCAACATGGGCTACGGCCGTCAGGAGCTGGTGGATGCCGCCACTCGCCAGATGCAGCAACTGCCCTACTACAACCTCTTCTTCCAGACCAGCCACCCCCCTGCTGCCGAGCTGGCCACCCTACTGGCCGAGATCACCCCTTCCCACCTCAACCACGTCTTCTTCACCGGCTCGGGTTCCGAGTGCAACGACACCGTGCTGCGCATGGTGCGCCACTACTGGGCCAGCAAGGGACAACCTGACAAGCAGGTGATCATCAGCCGCCACAATGCCTATCACGGCTCCACCGTGGCGGGGGCCAGTCTGGGCGGCATGAAGGGGATGCACGCCCAGGGCGGCTTGCCCATTCCCGGCATAGTACACATCGACCAGCCCTATCACTTCGGTGAGGGAGAGGGCATGAGCGCCCACGAGTTCGGTCTGGCCCGGGCCCGCCAGCTGGAAGAGAAGATCCTGGCACTGGGGGTGGACAAGGTAGCCGCCTTCATCGGCGAGCCTATCCAGGGTGCGGGGGGGGTCATCATTCCGCCCGAGAGCTACTGGCCCGAGATCCAGCGCATCTGCGACCACTACGGCATCCTGCTCATCGCCGACGAGGTGATCTGCGGCTTTGGCCGCACCGGCCACTGGTTTGCCAGTGAAGGTTTTGGCATCAAACCGGACCTCATGTGCCTGGCCAAGGGCATTACCTCCGGCTATCTGCCGATGGGCGCCGTGATGGTGGGGGACAGGGTAGCCAGGGTGCTGGTGGAAGAGGGGGGGGAGTTCAACCATGGCTTCACCTATTCCGGCCATCCTGTCGCCTGCGCCGTGGCCATTGCCAACATCCAGCTTATGCAAAGGGAGAGCATAGTTAAGCGAGTTCATGATAGTATCGGCCCCTATTTGCAGCGCCGCTGGGCTGAGCTGGCGGACCATCCGCTGGTGGGGGAAACCCGTGGAAAAGGCCTGGTCGCCGCGCTGGAAATAGTGCAGGACAAGCAGACGAAACGTCGCTTCCCGGCCGAGCTCCATGCCGGGATGACCTGTCGGGAGTTCTGTTTTAACAATGGCTTGGTGATGAGGGCTGTCGGCGATACCATGATCATATCGCCCCCCTTGGTGATCACCGAGGAACAGGTGGATGAATTGGTCAAACTGGCCAGGCTCAGTCTGGACCTGACGGCTGCAAAGCTGCGGGAATAGGCGGGAACCGGGCAGGTTGGCTTACGCATACAATTTGCTTAGGAGACAAGGACTATGTCTTTTAAAAAGGGAATGATGGCTGCTTCCGTGGCGCTGGTCATGATGAGTACCGGGGCGATGGCCGACGAGAAGGTGCTGCACGTCTACAACTGGAGCGACTATATCGCGCCGGATACGCTGGAAAACTTCCAGAAGGAGACGGGCATCAAGGTGGTCTACGACGTGTTCGACAGCAACGAAGTGCTGGAAGCCAAGTTGCTGGCAGGCAAGTCGGGCTATGACATCGTCGTACCGTCCAACCCCTTCCTGGCCAAGCAGATCAAGGCAGGTGTCTTCCAGAAGCTGGACAAGTCCAAACTCTCCAACTGGCAGAACCTGGACGTCGACCTGCTCAAGGCGCTCGAACCGAGCGATCCGGGCAACCAATACTCCATCCCTTACCTGTGGGGCACCATCGGCTATGCCTACAACGCCGAGAAGGTGAAGGCCGTGCTGGGGGCCGATGCCCCGGTGGACTCCTGGGATCTGGTGTTCAAGCCGGAGAACATGGCCAAGCTGAAGGAGTGCGGTGTCTCCTTCCTCGACTCGCCGACCGAAATGCTGCCGGCCGCCCTGCAATACCTGGGCTTCAAGCCGGACAGCCAGAAGCCGGACGAGCTGAAGAAGGCAGAGGAGCTGTTCCTCTCCATCCGTCCCTATACCGCCTATTTCCACTCCTCCAAGTACATTTCGGATCTGGCCAACGGCAACCTGTGCGTGGCAGTGGGTTACTCCGGTGACCTGCAGCAGTCCAAGGCGCGTGCCGCCGAGGCCAAGAACGGTGTCAGCCTGACTTACACCATTCCGAAAGAGGGGGCAGGCAGCTTCTTCGACATGATCGCCATCCCGGCGGATGCCAAGAACGTCGAGGCGGCCCACACCTTCATCAATTACCTGATGAAGCCGGACGTGATCGCGAACATCACCAACGTGGTGCAGTTCCCGAACGGCAACAAGGCGGCCACGCCGCTGGTGGACGAGGCGATCCGTACCGACCCGGGTATCTACCCGACGCCGGATACCCTCAAGAAGATCTACACCTTCCCGGATCTGCCGGCCAAGGTGCAGCGTCTGATGACCCGCAGCTGGACCAAGATCAAGTCAGGCAAGTAAGAGTGACGAGTACCCCTCCCGGTCCGCAGTTCGGCCGGGAGGGTGGTGACCACCCGACAGGTTGGACGGCGCGTATGGATGCGCGACTGGCAAAATCACACAAATGAGGACTGATAAGTGCACATGACCAAGATGGCAACGCTGGCCCTGACCCTGGGGTTTGCAAATCTGACCCAGGCAGCCCCTGTGGTTCATTTTTACAACTGGTCCGATTATATCGGCGAGACCACCCTCAGTGACTTTCAGCAGAAGACCGGGATCAAGACCGTCTACGACGTGTTTGACTCCAACGAGACGCTGGAAGGCAAGCTGCTGACCGGACGCACCGGCTACGATCTGGTCGTGCCCTCCAACAATTTCCTGGCCAAGCAGATCAAGGCGGGGGCCTTCCAGAAGCTGGACCTCACCCTGCTGCCAAACCTGAGCAACCTGGATCCCTTGCTGCTCAAGCAGCTCGAGAAGGTGGATCCGGGCCATCAGTACGCCGTGCCCTACCTCTGGGGCACCAACGGCATCGGTTACAACGTCGACAAGATCAAGGAAGTACTGGGTGTCGACAAGATTGACTCCTGGGCGACCATTTTCGAGCCGGAAAACATGAAGAAGCTCTCCCATTGCGGCGTAGCCTTCCTCGATTCGGCGGATGAGATGATCCCGGCTGCCCTCAACTACCTGGGGCTTAACCCCAACAGCCATGAGCCGGCGGACATCAAGCGGGCCGAAGAGCAGCTGCTCAAGGTGCGCCCCTATGTGGCCTACTTCCACTCCTCCAAGTACATTGGTGACCTCGCCAACGGCAACATCTGCGTGGCGGCCGGGTTCTCCGGCGACATCCTGCAGGCGGCGTCCCGGGCCGAGGAGGCGGGCAAGGGGATCAAGATTGCCTACAGCATCCCCAAGGAGGGTGGCAATCTCTGGTTCGACATGATGGCGATCCCGGCCGATGCCACCAACGTGAAAGAGGCTCACGCCCTGATCAACTACATTCTCGAACCGCAGGTCATCGCCAAGGTGAGCGACTATGTGGGTTACGCGAACCCGAACATCAAGGCGGGAGAGTTCATGGACAAGGCCGTGCGCGAGGACGAGTCAGTCTATCCCCCCCAGGCGGTGCTTGAGCGTCTGTATGTGCAGGAAGCACATCCCCGCTCAGTGCAGCGCCTGATCACCCGGAGTTGGACCAAGATCAAATCCGGAACCTAACCTTGGCGCCCATCCCGGGGCGCCAGATTGTATTGATGGATCGGCCCAGGCCGGAATCACCTTTGGGAGTTTGGTAATGGCGATAGCCTCCAGTGCCTACAAGAAAGCCCTCGAGGGCAGCCAGCAGCGTAAAGAAGTGCTGGTCAAAATAGACAGGGTAAGCAAGCAGTTCGACGAAACGCTGGCGGTCGACAACGTGTCTCTCAACATCCACAAGGGCGAGATCTTCGCCCTGCTGGGTGGGTCCGGCTCCGGCAAGTCCACCTTGCTGCGGATGCTGGCCGGGTTCGAGCGACCCACGGAAGGACGGCTGTTCCTCGACGGCGTCGACATTACCGACATGCCGCCCTATGAACGCCCCATCAACATGATGTTCCAGTCCTACGCCCTGTTCCCCCACATGACGGTGGCCCAGAACATCGCCTTCGGCCTCAAGCAGGATGGCCTGCCCAAGGCGGAGATCGATGCCCGGGTGGAAGAGATGCTCAAGCTGGTGCAGATGACCCAGTACGCCCGCCGCAAGCCGCACCAGCTCTCCGGTGGTCAGCGTCAGCGGGTGGCCCTGGCCCGTTCCCTGGCCAAGCGTCCCAAGCTGCTGTTGCTGGACGAGCCCATGGGGGCGCTGGACAAGAAGCTGCGCTCCACCATGCAGCTCGAGCTGGTCGAGATCATCGAGCGGGTCGGCGTGACCTGCGTCATGGTGACCCACGATCAGGAAGAAGCCATGACCATGGCCGAGCGGATCGCCATCATGCACCTCGGTTGCATCGAGCAGATCGGCAGCCCGATGGACATCTACGAAACCCCGGCCAGCCGGCTGGTGTGCGAGTTCATCGGCAACGTCAACCTGTTTGACGGCCTGCTGGTGGAGGATGAGCAGGACCACGCCATCATCGCCTGTGCGGATCTGGAGCAGCCCATCTATGTGGGTCACGGCATCAGCTCCCGGGCGGAGAACAAGAAGGTCACCTATGCCCTGCGTCCGGAAAAACTGCTGATGAGCCTGCAAAAGCCGGAAGAGATCGAGCATCCGGACTTCAACTGGACCAAGGGCGAGGTTTATGACATCGCCTATCTGGGCGGCCATTCCGTGTATCACATCCAGTTGCCCTCGGGCAAAATCGTTCAGGCTTTCATCGCCAATGCCGAACGCCACGGCAAACGGCCGACCTGGGATGACCAGGTGTTCCTCTACTGGGAAGATGACAGCGGCGTGGTGCTGCAATCATGAAGGCATTGAGACGACTCAAACAGGTGGGAGGGCGGCAGCTGGTCATCGGCATCCCCTTCTTCTGGCTGTTCCTCTTCTTCCTGCTGCCCTTCATCATCGTCGTGAAGATCAGCTTCGCCGAAGCGGACGTGGCCATCCCGCCCTACACGGACGTGGTGAGCTGGGCAGACAATCAGCTCACCATACTGCTCAACCTGGGCAACTACCTGCTGCTGCAGGAGGATGAGCTCTACATCGCGGCTTATCTGGGGTCCCTCAAGATAGCCCTGGTCAGCACCCTGCTCTGCCTGCTGATCGGCTATCCCATGGCTTACGCCATTTCGCGGGCCAACAAGGAGACCCAGACCGTTCTGCTGCTGCTCATCATGATGCCGACCTGGACGGCGATCCTGATCCGGGTATACGCCTGGATGGGGATCCTCAGCAACAACGGCCTGCTCAACAGTGTCCTGCTAGGCATCGGGGTGATCGACGAACCGCTGCAGATCCTCAATACCAACCTGGCGGTCTATATCGGCATCGTTTACTCCTACCTGCCGTTCATGGTGCTGCCGCTCTACGCCAACCTGGTCAAGCACGACCAGAGCCTGCTGGAGGCGGCCTCCGATCTGGGTGCCCGCAACCTGACCCGGTTCTGGCAGATCACGGTGCCACTCTCCAAGAACGGCATCATCGCCGGTTGCATGCTGGTCTTCATCCCGGTGGTGGGCGAGTTCGTCATCCCCGAGATGCTGGGTGGTCCGGAGACCCTGATGATCGGCAAGGTGTTGTGGCAGGAGTTCTTCAACAACCGTGACTGGCCGGTGGCCTCCGCCCTGGCGGTGGTGATGCTGGCGGTGCTGATCATTCCCATCATCCTGTTCAACCGCAACCAGGCCAAAGAGCTGGAGGGCAAGGCATGAGACGTTTCGGTTTTGCCAAGCTGATGCTGTGGCTGGGTCTGCTGTTCATCTACCTGCCCATGATCATCATGGTCATCTACTCCTTCAACGCCTCCAAGCTGGTGACGGTGTGGGGAGGCTGGTCGCTCAAGTGGTACTTCGGCCTGCTCGACAACAAACAGTTGATCGGGTCCGTGTTCCGCTCCCTGGAGATCGCCTTCTACACCGCCATCGCGGCGGTGGCGCTGGGGACGGTGGCGGCCTTCGTGCTGACCCGGATCCCTCACTTCCGTGGCCGGACCCTGTTCGGCGGCATGGTGACGGCGCCGCTGGTGATGCCCGAGGTGATCACCGGTCTTTCCCTGCTGCTGCTGTTCGTGGCCATGGCCCAGCTGGTGGGTTGGCCCGCAGAGCGGGGCATGCTGACCATCTGGATAGCACATACCACCTTCTGTACCGCCTATGTGGCGATCGTGGTGTCGGCGCGGCTGCGGGAGCTGGATCTCTCCATCGAGGAGGCGGCCATGGACCTGGGAGCCAAGCCCTGGAAGGTGTTCTTCCTGATCACCATCCCGATGATCGCCCCGTCGCTGGCGGCGGGCGGCATGATGTCGTTTGCCCTGTCGCTGGATGATCTGGTGCTGGCGAGCTTCGTCTCCGGCCCGGGTTCGACCACCTTGCCGATGGAAGTGTTCTCGGCGGTGCGTCTCGGCGTGAAGCCCGAGATCAACGCCATCGCGAGTCTGATCCTGCTGTCGGTATCCCTGTTCACCTTCGGTAGCTGGTATCTGATGGCCCGGGCGGAGAAACGCCGTCGCGCCGAGATCGCCATGACCACCCAGATGCAGGCAGTTGCCTGACCTGCCCCGTGATAAGATCCGCATTCCCCCATCCGTCAGGAGAATGGAATGCGGATCTCCCTCTTCATCGGCCAGAGCGCCGAACTGAACCCAGAGCAGGCCCCCGGCCTCATCAGTGCCATCCACAAGCAGCCTGCCGACGCCCCTCTGTGGTGCGATTTCTTCGGCCTTCGCGGGGATGAGCAGAGCGACAGACGCCATCATGGCGGCCCGGATCGGGCCCTGCACCATTACCCTGCGGAGCACTACGCCTGGTGGAAAACCTGGCAAACCGCGCTGGGACTACCTGTACCACGCACACCCTGGCAGCCTGCCGCCTTTGGCGAGAATCTCTCTGGTTCGGGGCTGACGGAGGCGCAGGCCTGCATCGGCGATGTCTATCGACTTGGGGAGGCGCTGATCCAGATAAGCCAGCCCAGATCCCCCTGTTTCAAGCTCAACCAGCGCTTTGGCTATGGCCAGCTCTCCCAGGTGATGCAGCTGAATGGCCGCTGTGGCTGGCTGCTGCGGGTGCTGGAAGAGGGAAGGGTGGATCCGCAGGGGGAGCTGACACTGGTGGACAGACCCTACCCTGAGCTGACGGTGAAGCGCACCGCCGACATCCTGTTCAACCAGGCCCGCAACGAGGAAGAGCTGCAACTGCTGCTGGAGAACCCGGCGCTCTCTCCCAACTGGCGCCAGCATGCGGCCCATTGGCTGGAACATGGAGTGGTGGCGGATTGGAGCCGGCGTTTGCTGGGGCCGACCGAGTTCAGGTTGCCTCGACAGGACTGAAGGCAGGCGGAAAGATACCTTGTGGCGATTTTTGCTGCGACTCGCTGAATTATTGAGCGTAAAGCCATTTTTTTAGAGTGAATGCAAAAAAAGGCTTGTGTCGGGTCGGGGCTTTCGGTAAATTCTCGCCCCGCAGACATCGGTGTGTAGCGCAGCTTGGTAGCGCACTTCGTTCGGGACGAAGGGGTCGGAGGTTCGAATCCTCTCACACCGACCACATTTGAAAAGGCCGCTCAATGAGCGGCCTTTTCGCATTTGGTCTGTTGAAGAAAAACTGACATTTCCATTGTCGATTGCTGCTCCTGCTCCTGCTCCTGCTCCGATCCCCCTCATTTGCCCAACTAAAAGGGCCACCGCTCGGTGGCCCCACTGGTGGAGTCTGATCCTGACTCCGGCACTCTAGATTGTGACAATCTCGTTATGGGTCTTGTCGATGGTGCCCTCCTTGCGCCCCAGGCGCTCATTCAGATATGCCAGTGTTGATGCCGCAATGCCTTGAAACCGTGTTGGGTTTGCAGGGCCGCATGCTTGGGGTACTCACTAATGAAATGTGCTATTCCCTCCATCAGTTGTGAACGCAGCGAAGACACGGGCTCATGCCAGGCTTGCAGGCAGAGATGACCAGGGATCAGCTGCTCTCGATACGCTTCCAGCAGTGATTCCGGCCAGGGCTCGATATGGGAATCGTGACGCAGTAAATAGTGGGCGGCGGGTTCACGGGCATAGATGAACTGAACTTGGGCCAGGTCGCGTTGGCTTAGCGTTTGGCTGCCGATATGGCAAGTCAGATATTTCCCCGTCTTCAGATTCAGGAAGTGACCGCGTTGCCGACAGGCAATGATGCGATACCAGGGCAGGGGTGAACAGAGAGAATACCCCTCCAGCTCCTGTTCCAACCAGTGACGGCACTCTGGGGTCTGCACTTCTTCGCGCATGGCCTCAAGTCGTGTCAGCAAGGCTCTGGATGGTTGGGTAGCCAGTATCGCGCTCATCGTCTGCAATCCTCCCTCTGCACAGAATCCCGACTTTCAGTATGGACCCTGAGCGGAAGAGGGGGTGAGAATTCTAATGATTAAAATCAGCTTAGAAGCGCACTTTTTATGCAATAAAAACCATTAGCCGACGAGGTAGGTCCCCGTGCCGAAGGCGATGTGAGTGCCCTCTTCGTTGTGCAGCTCCATGCGGGCGACTGCGACCTTGCTGCCTGCCCGGATGATGTGGGCGGTGGCGATGAACTCGTTGCCGCGACCGGGACGAAGATAGTCCACCCGCAGATCGATGGTGCCAAGTCGCGAGAAGCGCTCCTTGAGATAGCTGGGGGAGAAGTCCTCCAGCTCGTCGATGCAGGAGGCTGCGACTATCATGCCGCCCGCCACGTCGAGCAGGCTGGCGGTGACGCCGCCGTGCAGTATGTTGTGGAAAGGGTTGCCGATGAGCTTCTGTTCCATCTTGATGCGCAGCTCCACTTTATCGAAGTCGTAGTGGGTGACTTGCATGCCGATCAGCTTGTTGAAGGGCATCTTTTCGGCGAACAGGTTGGCTATGCCACTGAGCGCCATCTTCTTGAGCATCTGTTTCATTCCTTGAGTCCGCCCTGTCATCAAAGCCGAGTAAAAACTCCAGCCAGTCTGCAACACTTCCTTAACACTCGCAATGGCAGGTTTATTGTGGGCGGCGGCTGCTTTAGAATGGCGACCCCAAAGGAGAGCCCATGACCGTCATTGCCGAAACCCTGCCTGACCCTCAGCCAGAGAATCCCCTTGCCCTGTTGCAGGCGGTGTTTGGCTATCAGCAGTTTCGGCCGGGCCAGCTCGAGATCATCGAGCAGATAGTGGCGGGGCGCGATGCCTTGGTGCTCAAACCCACCGGCGGCGGCAAGTCGCTCTGCTACCAGATCCCGGCGCTGCTGCGACCCGGGCTCGGGGTGGTGGTCTCCCCCCTCATCTCGCTGATGAAGGATCAGGTCGACACCCTGCGTGCCAACGGCGTGGCGGCGGTCTACATCAACTCGGCTCTGAGCCGGGAAGAGATGATCCAGAACTTTGCCGCCATGCGCCGGGGCGAGATCAAGCTGGTTTATGTTTCCCCCGAGCGTTTGCTGCAGCACGAGTTCATGGACCGGTTGGCGGAGCTGCCCCTCGGCCTGTTCGCCATCGACGAGGCGCACTGCGTCTCCCAGTGGGGGCACGATTTTCGGCCGGAATATGCGGCGCTGGGACGGCTCAAGCAGTGGTTCCCCCAGGTGCCCGTGGTGGCGCTCACCGCCACCGCCGACGAGGCGACCCGCAGCGACATGCTGCACCGGCTGGAACTGAACGATCCCTTCATCCACACCGCCAGCTTCGATCGGCCCAATATCCGCTACAGCCTGGTGGAAAAGTTCAAGGCGGCCGAGCAGCTGCTGCGCTACGTGCAGAGCCAGAAGGGCAACTGCGGTATCGTCTACTGCTCCAGCCGCAACCGGGTGGAGGAGGTGGCCGAGCGGCTCTCCCGCCACGGCTGCAAGGCGGCACCCTATCATGCAGGGCTGCCGCTGGAGCTGCGCCAGCAGACCCAGGAAGCCTTCCTCAAGGATGACATCGAGATCGTGGTGGCGACGGTGGCGTTTGGCATGGGCATCGACAAGCCCAACGTGCGCTTCGTGGTGCACTACGACATCCCGAAGAACATCGAATCCTACTATCAGGAAACCGGCCGCGCCGGGCGTGACGGCACTCCCGCTGAGGCGCTGCTGCTCTACGATCCCGCCGACATCGGTAGGGTGCGCCGGCTGCTCGACAACATCGAAAACCCCCAGCAGTTGCAGGTGGAGCAGTACAAGCTCAACGTGATGGCGGCCTTCGCCGAGGCGCAGACCTGCCGCCGTCAGGTGCTGCTCAACTACTTCGGCGAGTACAACGACAAGCCGTGCGGCAACTGCGACATCTGCCTCGATCCACCCCAGAGTTATGACGGCACCGAAGACGCCCAGAAGGCGCTCTCCTGTGTCTGGCGGGTGGGACAGAATTTCGGGGTGGGTTATGTGGTGGAGGTGCTGCGCGGATCGCTGAACCAGCGCATCAAGGATCACGGTCACGACAAGCTGTCGACCTACGGCATCGGCAAGGATCAGAGCCACGAATACTGGATGAGCGTCATCCGCCAGCTGATCCACAAGGGGTTGCTGACCCAGAACATCACCCGCAATCTGGTGTTGCAGCTGACCGAAGCGGCTCGACCCGTGCTGCGTGGCGAGATGAAGCTGGAACTGGCAGTCCCCCGCCTGCAGCCCATCTCCAGCCGCAAGGAGAAGCGCAACGGGCTGCTCGACAACGCCAACTACGACAAGCGGCTGTTCAAGGAGCTGCGCGCCCTGCGCAAGCAGATCGCCGAGGATGAAGAGGTGCCGCCCTATGTGGTGTTCAACGACGCCACCCTGGTGGAGATGGCGCAGCTCATGCCGATGACCGAGGAGGAAATGCTAGCGGTCAACGGTGTCGGTCACCGCAAGCTGGAGCGCTTCGGTGAGGCCTTTATGGACCTGATCATCGACTACTGCCGCCGGTAGGCTGGCACAACAAACAGTGGAAAGGCGCCCGTTGGTCGGCGCCATGCATTATTTCAGGCTGGCGTAATAGGCCGCCAGATTCTCCATGTCCGCCTCGGTCAGCATCGCCATGAAGGGAACCATCAGTGGCTCGGTACGGGAACCCCCCTTGAACGCCTTCATCTGCTTGAGCAGATAGGCCTGGTTCTGGCCCGCGAGGTGGGGGTAGGTCGGGACGCTCGCCTTGCCATCCGCGCCATGACAGGCGGCACAGACCACGGATTTGGCCTTGCCTGCGTCTATGTCGGCCGCCTTGGCCTGATGGCCCCAGGCAAGCGCCAGCAGGGGCAGGGTATAGACCCACTTTGGCATCGTCTTCTCCTTGAAATGAATAATCGTGATCGCCTGTTAGCCTCGACGAGCCGACGGCGGTATAAAGAGTGACACGAGCATACGCAGGGACAACCCCCATCACCATGAAGTTGATCAACACTTTTGCCACCGAACTCCCCTGGGCTTGCGAGCCTGTTGCCCCGCAACCGCTGCATGGCCCCAGATTGCTGCATCTGAACCGTGCGCTTCTTGGTGAGCTGGGGCTCGGGGAGGTGAGCGAGGCGCAGTGGCTCGCCTGTTGCGGCCAGGGGCAGCCCCTGCCGGGCATGCAGCCGGTGGCCCAGGTCTATGCGGGCCACCAGTTCGGTGGTTACAGCCCGCGCCTCGGGGATGGCCGCGCTGTGCTGCTGGGGGAGCAGCTGGCGCCTGATGGCAGCCGCTGGGACCTGCACCTCAAAGGGGCGGGCAAGACGCCATTCTCCCGCTTCGGCGACGGCCGTGCCGTGCTGCGATCCAGCATTCGCGAGTACCTGGCTTCCGAGGCGCTGCATGCCCTCGGCATTCCCTCCACCCGGGCTCTGGTGCTGCTGGGCAGTGACGAGCCTGTCTACCGGGAGCAGGTGGAGAGCGGGGCGACCGTGCTGCGCACCGCGCCGAGCCATCTGCGCTTCGGTCACTTCGAGTATTTCGCCTGGAGCGGGCAGGGGGAAAAGATCCCCGCCCTCATCGACTATGCGCGGCGTTACCACTTCCCCGAGCTGGCCGATGGCGCCGAGCTGTTTGCCGAAGTAGTGCGCCGCACCGCGCGGCTCATCGCCAAGTGGCAGGCGGCGGGGTTCTGTCACGGGGTGATGAACACCGACAACATGTCCCTGCTCGGGCTGACCCTGGATTACGGCCCCTACGGTTTCATCGACGCCTATGTGCCGGACTTCGTCTGCAACCACTCGGATCCGGATGGTCGCTATGCGCTGGATCAGCAGCCTGCGGTCGGCTACTGGAACCTGCAGAAGCTGGCACAGGCGCTGGCCGGCCATATGGATGGTGACGCGCTCGCGTCGGCCCTGGCCCAGTACGAGCATCAGCTGATGTTGCACTACTCCGAGCTGATGCGCGCCAAGCTGGGGCTGGCGGTGTGGGAAGAGGAGGATCCGGCGCTGTTCCGCGAGTTGTTCCGGCTGCTGGCGGCGCACAAGGTGGATTACCACATCTTCCTGCGACGGCTGGGGGAATTGACCGCTCAGGGTGACTGGCCCGCCAGCCTGCTGGCCCTGTTGCCCGATCCTGCCGTCTGGCAGGGGTGGCTTGAGGCCTATCGGGCACGCCTCGCCCGGGAAGGGAGCGTGGATGGTGTGCGCAAGGGGCAGATGGACGCGGTCAATCCCAAGTATGTGCTGCGCAACGCCCTGGCCCAGCAGGTGATAGAGGCGGCAGAACAGGGCGACATGGCGCCGTTCGAGCGGCTGTTTGCGGCCCTGCAGCACCCCTATGATGACCAACCCGAATACGAGGATCTCGCCACCCCGCATCCGGGCTGGTATTGCGGGGGCGAGCTCTCGTGCAGCAGTTGAGGAGCAACGGATGAACTGGCGTATCACGCAGACAGACAGGGAAGCCGGGGTGGTGATGCTGACCTGCCCGGGCCTTGACTGGGACAGCTTCCCGACTCTGGCCGAGGCCCTGTTGCAGGAGTGGGAGCTGGCGGCACTCGAGCGGGAGTGGGGGGCGGATCGCCACAGCTGGCTGCTGGAGTTTGAAGGCAGCTGCTTTCGGCTCGAGTACGAACATTACAGCGGCTGCTGGCTGGCGGCGGTGCAGCCGGACGACGCGGAGGCGCTGCTCTGGCTGGCTCGGCAGTCCCGGGAGTGAGCTTGGCGTGCGATGCGAGTCAATCCCTTGAGATAACCGCATAAAGATTGAACTATCAATTTGGGGGCGTATAATCTCGCCCCTTGATTATCGCCATGGTGGCGATATGGGTTCCCTAACCCCATTAACCAAAAAGGTCACAATATGAACCTGACTCCGGCTCAGTACCAGACGGCACTGATGCGTCTCTCATTGTTCCACATCCTGATCATTGCCAGCAGCAACTACCTGGTGCAGCTGCCGATCACCATCTTTGGCTTCCACACCACCTGGGGTGCCTTCAGCTTCCCGTTCATTTTCCTGGCCACCGATCTGACGGTGCGGATCTTCGGCGCAGGCCTGGCGCGCAAGATCATCCAGACCGTGATGCTGCCGGCATTGACCGTGTCCTACGTGCTCTCGGTGCTCTTCTTCGAAGGGAGCTTCCAGGGGGTGGGCAATCTGGCCGAGTTCAATCTCTTTGTTGCCCGGATCGCGTTAGCCAGCTTTATGGCCTATCTGGTGGGCCAGTTCATGGATGTGGTGGTGTTCAACCGCCTGCGCCTGCTGAAAGCCTGGTGGGTGGCACCGGCGGCCTCCACCCTGTTCGGCAATCTGGTGGATACCATCGCCTTCTTCAGCATCGCCTTCTGGCGCAGCACGGATCTCTTCATGGCCGAGCACTGGGTCGAGATCGCGACCGTAGATTACGTATTCAAGTTGCTGATAAGTCTGGGGTTGTTTGTGCCGCTTTACGGTGTGCTGCTGCGCTATCTCAGCCGCAAGCTGGTGGGGGAGGCCGGATTGGCTGGCCTGCAAGCTGCTACGCGACAAGCCTGATGAGATTGACCACCCCCATGGGTGGTCAATTTTTTTGCGATCTTCGCAAATAAGGCTTGCATAGTTAAATGAGAATGATTATTGTTAACTTGTTTTCCGGGAAAGACTTCATTTGTTCCAACGTGATGGACTTCTTGTGAAGGCACGACATTGCTCACATTGCTTCCAGTTAAGGGGCCAGTAGTTTACTGGCCCTCTTTTTTTTGCGTCTTTTCCGCCATCAGCGGGCATAAAAAATGGGAGCCAGGGCTCCCATTTTCACTCAGCGCTGTTTACTCGATGTCGAGGGCATCGGGGGAGAGGATCACCCCTGTGGTATCAGCATAGAGGTGGTCATCCGGCAGGAAGGTGACGCCGCCGAAGTTGACCGGCAGATCGGTTTCCCCGATATCCTTGCTGTCGGCGCCCACCGGAATGGCCGCCAGGGCCTGAATACCGATGTCGAGGTCTTCCAGGATATCGACCTCACGGACGCAACCGTAGCAGACGATCCCTTCCCACTCATTTTCCGCCGCCGTGGTGGCGATCTCGCTATCGATCAGGGCACGACGCATGGAGCCGCCACCGTCGATCAACAGCACGCGACCAACGCCGTTCTCTTTGACGAGTTCACGGATTAGGCCGTTTGATTCGAAGCATTTGACTGTGGTGATGACGCCGCCGAAAGAGGCGCGGCCGCCGAAGGAGCAGAGCATGGGTTCGAGCACATCCACCATGTCCTGATAGATGTCGCACAGTTCTGAAGTGTTGTATTCCATTGTGTCAGATCCACCGCTGGAAACAGGTGGATCCAGTATAAGGAGTGGGGTTGGCATTTCAACGACTATTCCTTGCCCAGTGGCGGGAAATGCCGTTTTTGCGCGAAAGCGGCCCCGCGTCATGGCAGGAGCCGCAGACGGTCAGCCTGGGGCCCTAGAGCAGGAACAGGGTCGCCAGCCCCAGGAAGATGAAGAAGCCGCCGGTGTCGGTGATGGCGGTGATCATCACGCTGGCCCCCACCGCCGGGTCGCGCCCCAGCCGGCTCATGGTCATGGGGATGATGACCCCCATCAGTGCCGCCACCAGCAGGTTGAGCATCATGGCGAGCGTCATCACCGCGCCCAGCGCCGCATCCTGATAGAGGATGTAGGTGGCCACCCCCATGGTGCCGCCCCACACCAGGCCGTTGATCAGGGCCACCCCCAGCTCGCGCCACAGCAGGAAGGAGACGTTGCCGGTCTGGATATGCTGCAGCGCCAGCGCCCGCACTATCATGGTGATGGTCTGGTTGCCGGTGTTGCCGCCGATGCCGGCGACGATGGGCATCAGCGCCGCCAGCGCCACCAGCTGGGAGATGGTGTGCTCGAACAGGCCGATCACCCGCGATGCCACGAAGGCGGTGCAGAGGTTGATGGCGAGCCAGGCCCAGCGGGTCTTGACCGCCTTGGAGACGGGGGCGAACACGTCTTCTTCCTCACTGATCCCCCCCATGCGGCGCAGGTCGGTGTCGCTCTCCTCATAGACCAGGTCTACCACCTCGGCGACGGTGAGCCGTCCCATCAGCTTGCCCCTGGCATCCACCACGGCGGCGGAGACCAGGTCGTCCCGCTCGAAGGTGCGGGCGGCGGCCTCGTCGTTGTCTTCCGGATCGAAGGTGACCGGATCCTTCTCCATCGCGTCGCTCACCAGGGTTTCGGGCTTGTGCAGCAGCACGACGGTGAGGGGCAGCTCCCCCTGCAGCCGGTTGCGCCGATCGGTGACGAACAGCTTGTCGGTGTTCTCGGGGATCTGGCCGCGTAGGCGCAGATAGCGCTGGACGGTGGCCAGGGTCACGTCGGGCCGCACCGTGATGAGCTCGAAGTCCATCATGGCGCCGACCGTGTGCTTGCCGTAGCGGATCACCTCCCGCACCTTGTCCCTGTCCACCGGCGCCATGGAGGTGAGCAGCCGCCCCATCAGGTTGCGGGGCAGGTGCTGACCCAGGTAGATCTGGTCGTCGATGTCGAGGGTGCTCAGGGCGTGCAGCAGCTCCTTGTCGCTCATGCCGCTGATGAGGCTGTCCCACACCGTCTCCGACGCTTCCACCAGGATCTGGCCGTGCTTGTCTGCATCCACCTGCTGCCACAGCACGTGGCGCTCGTCCGGCGGCAGGGACTCCAGCGCATCGGCGATATCGGCGGCGGGCAGGCTGTTGACCAACCGGGTCAGCTCGCTGGTCTGGTCCCGAAGCTCTGCGTCCTGCTCCCCTTGCGGGTCGAGCAGGCTCTCGGTGAGGGCGTCATCGGCCAGCAGCAGCGTGAGGATGCGGGCTCTGTCGTGTTCACGCTGTTTGGCGCTGTTCTTGGGGGGGAGGGACATGAAGCAGAATTCCTGAATTCGGTGGTCCGGCTGACACACCCCATAGGATACCAGACTCAAAACAAGAGGTTATGACAGTAGATGCAGAAAAGAAACGCCACCCGAGGGTGGCGTTGGAATGGATGCAGCGATCAGGCCGAGGCCAGGGCCGCGTCTGCGGCGCATCCTTGCCCGAACCAGGCAAGCTGGTCCGCCAGGGTCACTACCGAACCCACCATGATGAGGGCCGGGCTCTCGACCCCCAGCGCCAGTTCGGGCAACTGATCGAGGGTGCCGCGAATGACCCGCTGGCTTGGCTGGGTGCCGCGCTCGATCAGCGCCACCGGGGTGTCGCCCGCCTTGCCGTGGGCCAGCAGCTGCTCGCGGATGGTGGCGCAGGAGGAGAGCCCCATATAGAACACCAGTGTCTGCTTGTCCTTGGCCAGTAGCGGCCAGTCGAGATCCTGAGCGCCACCCTTGCCGTGGGCGGTGACGAAACGCACGCTCTGGGCGTGATCGCGGTGGGTCAGTGGAATACCGGCGTAGGCCGCGCAGCCGCTGGCCGCCGTGATTCCCGGCACCACCTGAAAACCGATGCCAGTACCAACAAGCGTCTCCAGCTCCTCGCCGCCACGGCCGAAGATGAAGGGGTCGCCCCCCTTCAGCCGCACCACCCGCTGGCCCTTCTTCGCCTCTTCCAGCAAGAGCTGGTTGATCCCCTCCTGCGGCACGCAGTGGTTGCCCGCCTGCTTGCCGACGAAGATGCGTTTGGCGTCGCGGCGCACCAGCGCCATCACCTCGTCCGAGACCAGCCGGTCATAGACCACCACGTCCGCCTGCTGCATCTGGCGCAGGGCGTGCAGGGTGAGCAGACCCGGATCGCCGGGGCCGGCACCGACCAGCACCACCTCGCCAGCGCTCTGGCTCTCGTCGGCAAACAGGTTGTCGGCCAGTTGGTGGGCAGAGGCGTGATCCCCCCGCGCCAGCGCCTGCCCGAGCCGGTCCGCCCCGAGCAGCCGTTCCCAGAAGCGGCGCCGCTCCCCCATGGTGGCGAAGCGGGCCTTGACCCGCTCCCGCAGGCTGCCGGCGAAGGTCGCCGCGGCGCCCAGATGCTGCGGCAGCAGGGCCTCGAGTTTTTCCCGCAGCAAGCGAGCCAGCACCGGGGCCTTGCCGCCGGAGGAGATGGCCACCATCAGGGGCGAGCGATCGATGATCGACGGCATGATGAAGCTGGAGCGTTTCGGGTCATCCACCACGTTGGCGAAGATCCGCGCCTGATTGGCGCTCTGGTAGACCAGGGCGTTCACCTCGCGCCGATCGGTGGCGGCCACCACCAGCCACTTGCCCGTCAGTTGCGCCGGCGCGAATTCACCGGCCAGCCACTCGATGCTGCCGTTGGCAGCCAGTTCCGCCAGCTCGGGGTCGAGCTCGGGCGCGACCACGGTGAGCTGGGCACCGGCATCCAGCAGCAGGCGCGCCTTGCGCTCCGCTACCTCGCCGCCGCCGACCAGCAGCACGGGTTTGTTGTCGAGTCGGCAAAAGATGGGCAAGTAGTCCATGGGGCCTCCTGATCAGGCGGTTTGGATCTGGTTGGCGGTGCTGGTGGTCTCGCTCACCGCGACCGGGCGCTCAGCCTTGGGGGTGGCATACCAGTAGCCGAGGCCCATGAAGAGGGCGCCGGAGACGGTGTTGCCCAGGGTCACCCACAGCAGGTTGTGGCCGATGCCGCCCAGGGTGTAGGCCTCGGAGTGGGCACCGAACCAGGAGAGGGCGAACAGGGTCATGTTGGCGACCGAGTGCTCGTAGCCGGAGGCGATGAAGGCCAGCAGGCACCACCAGATGGCAATGAACCTGGCGGCACCCTCGGTGCGCAGCGCCATCCAGATGGCGAGGCAGACCAGCCAGTTGCACAGCACGCCCTTCATGAACAGGGTCAGCGCCGGTGCCTGGGTCTTGGCCAGCGCGACCTTGTGCGCCAGGCTGCCCGCGTCCGGCAGCAGGCTGCCGCCGTAGGAGTAGATCAGCGCCACCGCGATGGAGCCGAGCAGGTTGCCGGCCCAGGTCTGCGGCAGGATGCGCAGCAGATCCCCCATGGAAATTTTGCCGGTCTTCACCCCGAAGGTGAGGAACATGGTGTGGCCGGTGAACAGCTCGGAGCCGGCGATGATGACGAGCGTCAGGGCGATGCCGAAGGTGGCCCCCATCACCAGCGGCCTGATGGCGGGGTCCACCAGATTGCCCAGGGTGAAGATGAGGATGATGCCGAGGCCCACATAGGCTCCCGCCATGGCGGAGCTGAGCCAGAAGCCAAGCTTGTCGCTGCGCTCGAAGCGGTTGATGCGGGCCGCGTTGGCGGCGCACTTGTTGATGGTTTCGGTATACATCTTTGTTTCCTTCAAGAGGGCCGCCCGCGGGCAGCCCTGACTGTTTTTTAACCCCCTCCCTGCCTCCCCCTTGTCAAGGGGGAGGAGCTTTTTGCTCCCTCACCTGTGAAGGGGAGGGCCGGGGTGGGGTCTGGTGTTAGACGGCGACCCAGACCTGCTGGTCGCGCACTTCAACGGGGTAGCTCTGCACCGACATCGCAGGGTTGTCGAAACAGTGGCCGTCGCTCAGGCGAAAGCGCTGCTTCTTGAGCGGGCTGGCGACCCAGAGCTCGCCGTCGTGTTCGCAGATCAGGCCCCGCGACAGCACATTGGCGGCGAAGAAGGGGTCCCGGTTGTCGATGGCGAACACCTCGGCCGCCGCGCTCGGGCGGAACAGAGCGATCTGACGACCCTCAATGAGTGCACAGACGCCGGTTCCCGGCAGGATGTCGTTGAGTTGGCAGGCGAATTTCATCATTTGGTCTCCACCTCGATCTGGTAGACGGGGATGCGCTCGGCAGGGGTCGCCGGTCGATGCTGGTCGCGCTCGGCGACGAACTGAACGTCCGGATCGCGCTTGTCGCTGTTGATGAAGTGGCTGAAGCGCTTGAGCGCCTCCTCTTCGTTGAGGGTGCGCGACCATTCGCACTCGTAGCTGTCGATGAGGGTCTGGATATCGCGCTCCAGCGTCTCGGCCAGTCCCAGCTTGTCATCGACGATCACCTCGCGCAGGTAGTCGACGCCCCCTTCCAGATTGCCGAGCCAGACCGAGGTGCGCTGCAGTTTGTCGGCGCTGGTGACGTAGAACATCATAAAGCGATCGATCAGCTTGATGAGGGTCTCGCGGTCGAGGTCAGACGCCAGCAGATCGGCGTGGCGCGGCTTCATGCCGCCGTTGCCGCCCACATAGAGGTTCCAGCCCGCGTCGGTGGCGATGATGCCGACGTCCTTGCCCTGGGCTTCCGCACATTCGCGGGTACAGCCGGAGACACCGAACTTCATCTTGTGGGGGGTGCGAATGCCCTTGTAGCGGTTCTCGAGGAAGACCCCGAGGCCGACGCTGTCCTGTACGCCGAAGCGGCACCAGGTGCTGCCGACGCAGGTCTTGGCCATGCGCAGTGCCTTGGCGTAGGCCTGACCGGTCTCGAAACCGGCCGCCAGCAGCTTGCGCCAGATGGCGGGCAGATCATCCTTCTGGGCCCCGAACAGACCGATGCGCTGGGCGCCGGTGATCTTGGTGTAGAGCTTGTAGTCGCGGGCCACTTCGGCCACCGCCAGCAGCCCTTCCGGGGTCACTTCGCCACCGGCCATACGCGGGATGACGGAGTAGCTGCCGTCCTTCTGCATGTTGCCGAGGAAGATATCGTTGGTGTCCTGCAACGGGATGTTGCGCGGGCTCAGCACATGCTCGTTCCAGCAGGAGGCGAGGATGGAGCCGACGGTCGGTTTGCACACCTCGCAGCCATAGCCTTGGCCGTGCTTGGCCAGCAGTTCGTCGAAGCTCTTGATCCCCTCCACCTTGACCAGATGGAACAGCTCTTGACGGGAGTGGGGGAAGTGGGCGCAGAGGTGGTTGTTGACCTCGATGCCCTGCTTCACCAGCTCGGCGTTGAGCACCTGACTGATGAGCGGCACGCAGCCGCCGCAGCCGGTACCGGCCTTGGTGTGCTGCTTGATGGCGGCCAGCGTGGTGTGGCCCTCGGCCACCGCCTTGGCGATGTCACCCTTGGAGACGTCGAAGCAGGAGCAGATCTGGGCGCTCTCCGGCAGGGCATCCACCCCCAGCGTCGGCTTGGCACCGGCGTAGGCGGGCAGGATCAGAGTATCCGGGTGGCTCGGCAGCGGCAGGGCGTTGAGCATCATCTGCAGCAGGTTGCCGTAATCTTCCACGTCACCCACCAGCACGGCGCCGAGCAATCGGCTGTTGTCTTCGCTCACCACGATCTTCTTGTAGACGCCGGCTTGATCGTCCTGAAACACATAGCTGTGGCTGCCCGGAGTGCGGCCGTGGGCATCACCGATGGAGCCGACGGAGACGCCGAGCAGCTTGAGCTTGGCGCTCATGTCCGCCCCTTCGAAACGGCTGTCGCCGCCGAGCAGATGGTCGACGGTGATCTGGGCCATCTTGTAGCCCGGTGCCACCAGCCCGAAGAAGCGGCCCTGCCAGGCGGCGCACTCGCCGATGGCATAGATGTCGGGGTCTGAGGTGAGGCAGTGATCGTCGATGACGATGCCGCCGCGCTCGGCGATGGCGAGATCACCGTAACGGCCCAGGGTATCTTGCGGGCGAATGCCGGTGGAGAAGACCACCACGTCCACTTCCAGTTGGCTGCCGTCAGCGAAGGCGAGGCGGTGCTTCGCCTGTTCGCCGCCATGCATCAGGATCTCGCTGGTGCTCTTGCTGGTGTGTACCTGCACGCCCATGGATTCAATCTTGCGGCGCAGCAGCTGGCCGCCCTGGCCATCGAGCTGCTCGGCCATCAGTACCGGAGCAAACTCCACCACATGGGTTTCGAGACCCAGCGCCTTGAGGGCACCGGCGGCTTCGAGGCCAAGCAGGCCGCCCCCGATCACCACGCCGCTCTTGCCACTCTTGGCCGCGCTGCGGATGGCTTTCAGATCCTCGATGGTGCGATAGACGAAGCACTCGTGGTGCTGACTTCCTTGGATGGGCGGCACCCAGGGGTAGGAGCCGGTGGCCAGCACCAGCTTGTCGTACTCGACCACAGTGCCCTTGTTGGAGTGCACTTCGCGGTTGGCCCTGTCGATTTTTTTCACCGCTTCGCCGAGCAGCAACCGGATGCCGTGCTTGTCGTAGAAGCCGGGTTTGACGAGGGAGAGATCTTCGCTGGTGTGGTGGGAGAAGTAGGAGGAGAGATGGACGCGATCGTAGGCGGGACGGGGTTCTGCACCGAAGACGGTGATCTCGTAGCGGCCCGGATCGGCCCGCTCGATCAGCTCTTCGATGAAGCGGTGCCCCACCATGCCGTTGCCCACAACGACCAGTCTGACTTTGCTCATAGTTGCCTCAAGTTTGGAGTAATAAAACATCATTCTGGGGCTAGGCTACCCAGTCGGCAGGGGTGGGCGATTGATGCAAATCAAGTGTCTATTTATATATCTCCTCAGGGGTAATTCGAGAAAATTCAACACTATACAAAAATAGGTATACCAGTTAATGATTTCTGGGCTGGCTCGGGGTGAGGGATGGTGGAGGGAAAGCCCGGTTTACCCACTGCCGGGGAGTGAAAACTTATGTCGGAAAAAGGCCGGTCTCGCACTGGGCGAGACCGGCATCAATGGGCATCAGCTGAACAAGGTGGCGCGTCAGGCGATATGGCGGCGGAACATGGCGAGCGCCAGCGACAGGGTGACGCCGGCGATGGCGAGCAGCGGCCAGAGCAGGGGCCAGGCGGCCGACCAGTCGAACCCCTTCAAAAAGACCCCCTTGAGCAGCACGATGAAGTGGGTGAGGGGGTCGATGGCCGCCAGCCACTGGAACACCTGCGGCATGTTCTCCACCGGCGAGATATAGCCCGAGAGGATCACCGCCGGCACGGTGAAGGAGAAGACCCCGAGAAACGCCTGCTGCTGGGTCGAGCAGAACGATGAGATGAAGAGCCCGATCCCGGCCAGTGCCAGGCCGTAGCAGACCATGCCCGCCAGCAGCAGACTGAGGCTCCCCGCGAAGGGGAGGTGAAAGACAAAACGGGCGGCCAGCGCGACTATGCACCCTTGTCCCACCGCCACCAGGATGCCGGGCACCGCCTTGCCCGCCATGATCCAGCCTGCGGTGAGGGGGGAAACCAGCAGCTGATCGAAGGTGCCCTCCTCCCGCTCCCGCGCGACCGAGAGGGCGGTGACAATCAGACAGCCGGTGGTGGTGATGATGGCCACCAGGGCCGGCAGGATATGCCAGTGGAACTCGATATTGGGGTTGTAGAGGTTGCGTACCGCGAGGGTCGGCGGCGCCTTGCCTGCGTTCCCTTCTTCATTCTGCCAGCGGGCGATCACCTGACTGATGTAGCCCGCCGCCACCTGACCGCCGTTGGAGCGGCGGCCGTCGATGATCAGCTGCACCTTGGCCGGTTCGCCTCGCGCCAGCCGGCGGGAGAAATCGCTCGGGATGACCAGACCGAGGAGCGCCTGCTGTCCGGTGATGGCCTCGGTCATGCCTGCCTCGCCTTGCACCGGGATGATGGTGGTAAAGGCGGGCATATGGGTGAGGCGCTCCAGCAGCTCGCGGCTCTGGGCGCCGCCATCCTGGTTGTAGATGGCCAGCGTGTTGCCGGTCACCTCCAGAGTGGCGGCGAACGGGAAGAGGGCGGTTTGCAGCAGCACCGGCATGATGAGCAGAAAGCGCCCCTGGGTGTTGCCCATCAGGGCCTGCAGCTCTTTTCGGATCAGCCACCAGAGTCGGATCAGCATGGGTTACTCCAGAGTGCGCCGCGTCTTGCGGGCGGTCAGGGCCAGCCAGAAACCGGCCAGCAACAGCAGACAGAAACCGTTGACCAGCAGGATCGAGAAGACGCTGCCCGCCTGATAGAGGGTCTGCAAGGAGCTCGCGAAGTAGCGGGCCGGAATGAGGTGGGTGATGGCCCGAAGCCAAGGCGGCATGCTGGCGATCTCGAACACGAAGCCCGACAGCATCACGGCGGGCAGAAAGGCGGCGATCAGCGCTGCCTGCGCGGCATTGAACTGGCTGCGCATCACGGTGGAGAGGAACAGGCCGAGCCCGAGGGCGCTGCCGAGAAAGACGCTGGTGACCAGAAAGAGCAGCAACAGGGAGCCGCGCCACGGCACGCCCATCACCGCCACCGAGAAGAGCAGGCAGAGCAGCATGGCGATGATGCCAAGGCCGTAGTAGGGCAGCAGCTTGGAGAGCAGCAGCTCCCCCTTGGTGACCGGGGTGGCGAGCAGCGCCTCCATGGTGCCGCGCTCCCACTCCCGCGCCACCACCAGGGAGGTGAGCAGGGCGCCTATGATGGTCATCACCACCGCAATGGAGCCCGGTACCAGAAAGTTGCGGCTCACTAGCGCCGGGTTGAACCAGGCGCGGCTCTCTATCGACACCGGCATGGCGACCCCCTCGCCAGCGAGCCATCCCTGCCAGATCCCCTGCACATAGTTGGTGACGAAGTTGGCGGTGTTGGGCTCGGAGCCGTCGGTCAGCAGCAGCGCCTGCGGCGTGCCATTACCCTGACCGGCCAGCGCGCGGGAGAAGCCGTCATCGATCACCAGCAGGCCGCGGATCTCGCCACGGGCCAGACTGGCGAGCAGGGACTCCCTGCTCGGGCCGCTGTGGATCTCCAGCGCGGTAGAGCCGCGCAGGGCCTGCTCCAGCCGCACCGCCGGGGCGCCGCTGTCGGTACGCCAGATGCCGAGGCGCAGGTGGTCCACATCCAGATTGATGGCGTAACCCATTACCACCAGCAGTACCACCGGCATGATGAAGGCGATGAGGATGCTGCTCGGGTCACGGACGATTTGCAGCGTCTCCTTGCGGCAGAGGGCCAGCAGTCGCCGACGGTTGATGCTCATGCGTCCTCCTCGCTGGCCCGCTCGACCAGGGTGATAAAGGCCTCTTCCATTGTTGGCAAAGAACAGGTCGGCAAGGAGCCGGTTTGCAAAGAGGTCGCCGCTTCTTTGGCGGCCAGCCCCTTGAGATCGTCCGGAGTGCCGAGCGCCAGCAGCTTGCCGCGATAGATGAGGGCAATGCGGTCGCAATACTCCGCCTCATCCATAAAGTGGGTGGTGACCAGCACGGTGACGCCGTGGTCGGCCAGCGCGTTGATGTGCGACCAGAACTCGCGCCGGGTCACCGGATCGACCCCGGAGGTGGGCTCGTCGAGGAACAGCAGCGGCGGCTCGTGCAGCAGGGCGCAGGCCAGCGATAAGCGCTGGCGCAGGCCGAGCGGCAGGGATTCCGCCTTCTGATCGAGCCAGGGGGCGAGGGCAAAGGCAGTCACCATGGCATCGATCCGCGTCTGCTGGTGGCGGCCGAACAAGCCGTAGATACCGGCGAAGAAGGAGAGGTTCTGGGCCACGGTGAGCTGCTTGTAGAGGGAGAACTTCTGCGCCATGTAGCCGAGGCGCTGGCGCGCTGCCGAGGGGCTGTGGGCCAGATCGATGCCGGTCACCAGCGCCTGCCCCTCGCTCGGGCGCAGCAGGCCGCACTCCATCTTGAAGGTGGTGGACTTGCCCGCCCCGTTGGGGCCGAGCAGGCCGAAGATCTCGCCGCGGCGCACCGCAAAGCTGACATCATCGGTGGCGGCAAAATCGCCGAAGCGCTTGGTGAGGTGGCGCGCCTCGATCACCGCCTCGGGGGAGACCCCCTGCGGCAGTTCCGCTTCGCGCATCCCGGCTGCCAGACTCGACTCACCGCCGGGGCCGCCGCCGAGCAGGTCGATAAAGGCATCCTCCAGCCGGGGCTGGGCCGGTTGAAAGGTGCCGTTGGCGAGATGCAGCTCTGCCAGCGGTGGGGGCGTCCTGCCCGGGTGCAGCAGCAGGCGCACCCGCTCCCCCGCCACCGCGCCATCCATCACCGCCTGGTGAGCCAGTGCCCGGCGCAGCAGGGCGCGCCGCTCGCGGCCATCCAGTTGCCCCGCCTCCAGCAGCCAGCAGCGGCTGGCCATGGCCCCCATCAGATCGGCTGGCGTGCCGCTGGTGCGCACCTCGCCATCCGCCATCAGCAGCACGTGGTCGCACAGCTCCGCCTCATCGAGATAGGCGGTACTCCAGAGCACCGTCATCCCCCCTTTTGCCAGCTCGCGCACCATCTGCCAGAGGGCGCGGCGAGAGATGGGATCGACCCCGACTCCCGGTTCGTCGAGCAGCAGCACATCCGGGGTGCCGAGCAGGGCGCAGGCCAGCCCGAGTTTCTGCTTCATCCCGCCAGAGAGCTTGCCCGCCGGTCGTGCGGTGAAGCGGGCGAGATCGGTGAAGGCGAGCAGCCGCGCGAAGGTGGGTGTGCGTTCGGGCTCCAGTACGTCGCGCAAGTCAGCGTAGAGGGTGAGGTTCTCCAGCACGCTGAGATCCTCGTAGAGGCCGAACTGCTGGGGCATGTAGCCGAGGCGCTGGCGCAGCAGATCCCCCTCGCTCACTGGATCCAGCCCCAGCACCCGGATGGTGCCCGCTTCGGGGATCAGCAGACCGGCCAGCAGGCGCAGCAAAGTGCTCTTGCCCGCGCCGTCGGGGCCGACCAGCCCGGTGATGCCGCCAGCCGGAATGGTGGCGGAGATGGCGTTGAGGGCGACCCGCTCGCCAAAGCGTTTGGTGAGCCCCTCAAGGGAGATGGCGCAGCTCATGGCGCCAGCCTGACGGTGACCGGCATCCCCTGGCGCAGGGCCGGGTCGGGGTCCTGCACCACGATGCGCAGCCGGTAGACGAGGTGAGTGCGAAGATCCGGCGTTTCCACCGATTTCGGAGTGAACTCGGCGGTGGGCGAGACAAATCCCACTACTCCGTGATAGGGCTGATCCGGCCGCGAGTCGGTGGTGAGGGTCACCTTGGCGCCGCTCGGGAAGTGGCCGAGCCAGGGCTCCTCCACATAGGCGCGCACCCAGACCGGCGCGGTCAGGGAGAGGTTGAAGGCGGTCGCTCCGCTCTGCACCATGCTGCCGTTCTCGATGGCGCGGCTGATGATGATGCCGTCGCTGGGGGTGGTCAGGCTGGCATCCGCCAGCGCCAGCTCGGCACTGGCGAGCGCCGCTTTGGCCCCTTCCAGCTGGGCATCGGACTGGGCGATTTCCTCCGGGCGGTAGCCGGTTTCGAGCTGGGCGAGCTGTTCGCGGGCGGAGCGCACCTGCGCCTGGGTCTGATCCCGCTGGGAGCGGGCAGTATCGAGCTGACCGCGGGAGATGGCGCCGGTGGCTGCCAATGCGCTCTGGCGGCGCCACTGCTGGTTGGCCTCCAGTGCAGCGGCGTCTGCGGCGGCCAGTGCGGCCCGGGCGCGGTCGGTCTCTTCGCTGCGATAGCCTTTGTGGATCAAGGCGTTGGCGGCAGTGAGCGCAGCCAGATTGGCGCGGGCGCTGTCGCGGCTGTGGGTGAGGGGAACCGGATCGAGGCGGGCCAGCAGTTGACCCGCTTTCACGCTATCCCCCTCATCGACCAGCACCTGATCGACGCGTCCGCCGACCCGAAAGGCCAGATTGACGTCGCGAATGTCGACGTTGCCGTAGAGGATGGAGCCGTCGGCCGGGCGCCCCTGCCACCAGAGGTAGCCACCGATAACGGTTAGCAGCAGGGCCACGATTGCAATGCGTTGTTTCATGCTGCTTCTCCTTGAGGATGGCTCTGCAGCCAGAGGTCACCACCGAAAACGGCCAGCAGCGGAGCTGCCATAGGGATGATGGCGATGGGTTGTTTCATGCCGTTTCTCCTTCCTTGATGCCGGTGGGGCGCAGGCCGCGCAGGGCCCATACCAGCCGCTGTCTGGCGGCCTCGGGGTTGTCTATCTGGGCGAGAAAGGGGGCGGCCTGTTCGGGCAGCCAGCCGAGCTGGCGACCGCTGCCTGCGATCACCAGCGGCAGGCCGACCGATCCCATGATGAAGATCATCAGCTGGAGCGGGTGACCCGCGACCAGCGACCCTTCCGCCTGTGCCATCCGTACCTGTTCGATCAGCAGCAGGGGGTGACGGCGCGGCAGGCTGAGTAGAAAGCGCTGGGCCGCCCCTTCACCCGCCAGGGCATCGCCAAACAGGTGGTTGATGAAGCCGCGCTGGCGCGCCACCAGCCCGATCAGCGCCTCCATGGTCGCCTCGAACATGGCGATGGCAGAGGAGTAGGAGCCTTTGGCTGCCACCGCCTTGAGCTCGTCATAGAGGGGGGCGTACCAGAGCTCCACCAACTCGTCGATAAAGGCGTCGCGGTTGCCGAAGTGGTAGACGAAGGAGCCGAGGTTCACCTCGGCCGCCGCCGCCAGCTCGCGCACCGTCAGGCCGCGCAGCCCCTTCTCGGTGGCGATGGCGAGGCCGGTATCGAGCAGTTTCTGACGGGTGGGGTGCATCTGGCTGGCGCTCCTGGTGTATGCATTTTGTACGCAATTATACGACCGTATAAAAAATGCGGAAGCGGGCGACAGGATCTTTTTGCCCGCAATGTGATCTGCCCCGCTCTGAGGGGCCGTGATCCCCGTCCGGCAGGGGGAAGGATCCACCGCTTGTGCCCAAGCCACAGGCATGTCGGTGTGACGGGGTGGTGACAGGCGCTTCAGGCCCCGGGTGCGGGTGCCCGGGCCACAAGAGGCTGGTGATGGAGCCGGGAGCTGCCTGACCCGGATCAGGGGGTGTCGGTGGCCTCGGTGTGATAGGGGGGCCGGGCACAGGTGTCCCGTATCAGGGCGCGCAGCCAGCGGTGGCCCGGATCGGCATCCTGACTGGGGTGCCAGAGCAGGGCGACCCGGATCCCTGGCAGAGCGAAGGGCAGGGGCAGGGTGACCAGATCGCCGAGCAGGCTGGCGCAGTGCAGGTGCGGCACCGTTGCCACCAGATTGCTCTCCCTGACCAGGGCCAGCGCCGTCGCAAACCCGGGAACCAGGGTGGTGATGGTGCGCCGCCTCCCCTGGCCTGCGAGGATCTCGTCGATGGGGCTGTGAGGCTGGCCCCGGCGGGAGACCAGCACGTGGCGCGCGGCGGCATAGCGCGCCACGGTCAGGGTGCCGTCGCAGAGGGGGTGGTCCGGGTGCACCACGGCGACGAAGTGGTCCTGGAACAGGGCCTGGGTGCGCAGCTCAGGGGCCGTGGTGGTGCCGATGACCCCGGTCTCGAAGTCCAGCTCGCCACGGCGCAGGGGGCCGCTCTCCTTGTCGGGTTTGGCCAGAAAGTGCAGCCGCACCCCGGGGGCCTCGACGGCGAGGCGCGCCAGCAGGGCGGGGCCCACCGCCTCCACGAAGCCGTCGCTGGATCGCAGGCGGAAGGTGCGCTCCAGGCTCGCCGGGTCTACTTCCTGCTGGGGGCGCAGCACGGCCCGGGTCTCCTGAACCAGGCGGGCGACCTCATCCCGCAGGATCTGCGCCCGGGGGGTGGGGATCAGGCCGCGTCCCGCCCGCACCAGCAGCGGATCCCCCGTGGTCTCCCGCAGCCTTGCCAGGGCCCGGCTCATGGCGGAAGCACTCAGGCCTAGCCGTCTGGCGGCGCCCACCACACTGCCCTCTTCCAGCAGGGCATCCAGGGTGATCAGCAGGTTGAAATCCGGGGTCATGGTCGTCTCCTCGCAGGCGGCGCCTGACGGGCCGACCCCTTCATGATACCCGAGTTGCCGTCTCTTCATATGGCGTCTGATGCAACTATAAGCTGCAATCCGTGCGTCTTCCGCCTTGTCATCTCCCCCGCTAGCCTGAGTGCATCATCACTTGCCGGAGAGACTGCCATGTCCACACCACTTCTTGTTTCCCCTCCTGTGACGCGCCGTCTTGGCCTCGTGGGGCTCGGGCTCGCCACCCTGCTGCCCATGCTGGCGGGCAGTATGGCCAACCTGGTGCTGCCTGCCCTGGGGCAGGACTTCGGCGTGCCCTTCGCCAGCCTGCAATGGGTGCTGGTGGCCTACCTGCTTGGGATCACCAGTCTGACGGTGGTGGCGGGCCGGCTCGGCGATCGTCTGGGGCGGCGTCGCTTGCTGCTCTGGGGGACCGGGGTCTTTGCGCTGGCTTCCCTGCTGTGCGCCCTGGCCCCTTCCATTGGCTGGCTCATTGCCGCTCGCTCCCTGCAAGGGGCCGGTGCGGCCTGCATGCTGGTGCTCTCCCTGGCCATGGCAGGAGAGCTGGTGCCGCCAGCCCGACGGGGCTGGAGCATGGGATTGCTCGGCACCCTGTCGGCCTGCGGCACGGCGCTCGGCCCCTCCTTTGGCGGCCTGTTGATCGGCGGATTTGGCTGGCAGGCTCCCTTCCTGCTGCTGCTCCCCCTGACGTTGCTGGCGCTGGGGTGTGCCTGGCGGGATCTGCCCCGGGATGAGGCTGGCTCTGCCGAGGGAGGCCTCCCGCTCACCAGTCTGTTGCTGCTGGTGACGGCGCTGCTCTGCTACGGGCTGGCACTGACCCGGGGCAGCCCACTCGGGGTCTGGCCGGGGATAGGGGCGCTCGTCGCCATGGTGCTCTTCGTGCGTGCCGACTCGGGCGCCCGTCGCCCCCTGCTGCCCCTGGCGCTGTTGGGGGCGTCCAGGCGAAGAGGCGGGATCATCGCCAGTGCGCTGGTGGCCAGTGTCATGGTGGCGACGCTGCTGATCGGTCCTTTCTACCTGCACGGCGCCTTTGCCCTCGACATGGGGACGGTGGGGCTGATGATCTCCATGGGCCCCCTGCTGGCGGCGCTGTCCGGCATGCCCGCCGGCTGGCTGGTGGACAGGGTGGGGGCGACCCCTGTGGTGCGCCTCGGCCTGGGGCTCATGGTGGTGGCCGCCGTCTTGCTGGCCTTGCTGGACAGGGCGTTCGGGCCCCTCGGCTACCTGCTGCCCATCCTGCTGCTCACCGCCGGTTATGCCCTGTTCCAGACCGCCAACAACAGCGCCGTGGTGGGGGAGGCGGAGGGGGCGAGCCGTGGCGCAGTGGCCGGGCTGCTGACCCTGTCGCGCAACCTGGGCCAGCTGACGGGGGCGGCGGGGCTGGGGGGCCTGTTCGCCGCCCTGGCGGGGCGGCCCGATCTCGCCCTCGCGACGGCGGACGAGCTGGCGTTTGCCACCCGGGCCACCTTCGCCCTGACGGCCTTGCTGCTGATGAGCGCGCTCTGGCTGGCGGGAAGGGGGGAGCGTGCCGTGCAGGGTGATGTGGCCCGGGACGGCTGCGAGTCGGGAGAACGCTGAAAACGAAGACGCCTCCACAGGGGAGGCGTCTTGCTATGGGATTGAGCAGGATAGTAAACCGCTCAGCTCCTCGTTATCGATCAACCTGTTACAGAATGAAGCGGCTCAGATCCTCGTCTTCAATCAGCTTGCCGAGGTGGGCGTTGACGTAGTCGGTGTTGATGACGAAGGTCTCGCCGGATTTCTCGGAGGCGTCGTAGGAGATGTCTTCCATCAGGCGCTCCATCACGGTGTGCAGACGGCGGGCGCCGATGTTCTCGGTGCGCTCGTTGACCTGCCAGGCCGCTTCGGCCAGACGGCGGATGCCATCCTGGGTGAACTCGATGTTGACCCCTTCGGTGGCCATCAGCGCCTTGTACTGATCGGTCAGGGAGGCGTTCGGCTCGGTCAGGATGCGCTCGAAGTCTTCGGTGGTCAGGGCGGTCAGCTCGACCCGGATCGGCAGACGGCCCTGCAGCTCGGGGATGAGGTCGGACGGCTTGGCGATCTGGAAGGCGCCGGAGGCGACAAACAGGATGTGATCGGTCTTGACCATGCCGTGCTTGGTGTTGACGGTGCAGCCCTCGACCAGCGGCAGCAGGTCGCGCTGAACCCCTTCACGGGAAACGTCCGGGCCCGAGCTCTCGCCGCGCTTGCAGATCTTGTCGATCTCGTCGAGGAAGACGATGCCATTGTTCTCGACGGAGGCGATGGCCTTCTGCTTCAGCTCTTCCGGGTTGACCAGGCGGGCTGCTTCCTCTTCGATCAGCGCCTTCATGGCCTCCTTGACCTTGATCTTGCGCTTCTTCTTCTGGTTCTGGCCCAGGTTCTGGAACAGCCCCTGCAACTGGTTGGCCATCTCTTCCATGCCCGGCGGGGTCATGATTTCGACACCCATGGGGGAGGCGGCCAGATCCAGCTCGATCTCCTTGTCATCCAGCTGACCTTCCCGCAGTTTCTTGCGGAAAATCTGGCGGGTGTTGGAGTTGTCGGCTTTCTCTTCCTCACCCCAGCTGTTGCGCGGGTTGGGCAGCAGGGCGTCGAGGATGCGCTCTTCGGCAGCCTCCTCGGCGCGGTATTTCATCTTCTCCATCTCGGTCTCGCGCACCAGCTTGATGGCGACATCGGTCAGATCGCGGATGATGCTGTCCACTTCCTTGCCCACATAGCCCACTTCGGTGAACTTGGTCGCTTCCACCTTGATGAAGGGGGCGTTGGCCAGCTTGGCCAGGCGACGGGCGATCTCGGTCTTGCCGACGCCGGTGGGGCCGATCATCAGGATGTTCTTCGGGGTCACCTCGTGGCGCATCTCCTCGGAGAGCTGCATCCGGCGCCAGCGGTTGCGCAGGGCGACGGCGACCGCGCGCTTGGCGTCGGCCTGACCAATGATGTGTCTGTCCAGCTCGTGGACGATTTCTCTCGGGGTCATCTCGGACATGATGGCGTTCCTGTATCCGGGGCGGGCAGGGCCCACCCCTTGGAAAATGGGGTTTGGCTGGCGGCCTTATTTGGCAGCCCTATTTCGCCGGCTTATTTGGCTGAATAATCCAGCACTTCGATGGTGTGGTTGCCGTTGGTGAAGACGCAGATGTCGCCCGCAATCTTGAGGGACTTCTCGACAATGCTCTTGGCGTCGAGCTCGGTGTTCTCCAGCAGGGCGATGGCGGCGGACTGGGCGAAGTTACCGCCGCTGCCGATGGCGATGAGATCGTGCTCCGGCTGCACCACGTCACCGTTGCCGGTGATGATGAAGGATTTGTGCTCGTCGGCGACGGCCAGCAGGGCCTCGAGGCGGCGCAGGGCGCGATCGGTGCGCCAGTCCTTGGCCAGCGCCACGGCGGCGCGCTCCAGGTTGCCCTGATGAGCCTGCAGTTTGGCTTCGAAGCGCTCGAGCAGGGTGAAGGCGTCGGCGGTGCCGCCGGCGAAACCAGCCAGTACCTTGCCGTTGTAGAGGCGATGAACCTTGCGGGCGTTGCCCTTCATGACGGTGTTGCCAAGAGAAACCTGGCCATCGCCACCGATGACGACCTGACCGTTGCGGCGAACTGAAACTATGGTAGTCACTTTACTTACCTCGCTTGAGCCGAATGACGGCCTGACTGTGCATGGAGGAAAAGATGGGGATGGCAAAACGGCTTTTCAAGCCTGTGCCGAGCACGGATCGCGGAGGAGGGATCGGGTGGGCGCGGGATGGCGCCAAAAGAAACAGGGCCGGGTGTTGCCACCCGGCCCTGTGCATGGACGCGGCGATCACCCCTTCTTGGGGATGCAGCCGCTGATGCCCGAGCCCTGCAGCTTGCGGTTGGCCGCATCGGCCGCCGCCTTGCCGTTGAAGGGACCGACCATCACCTTGTAGACGGCGCCACCGGCCCCGTTCACCACCTGCAGGCTGGAGGAGAGCCCGGCGGTGAAGGCGATGCGCGCCTTGAGGGATTCTGCGGAATCCTGGGAGCGCAGGGCGGCACACTGCATCATGTAGCGACCGCCGTCGGCGGCTGCGGTCTGTGCAGTCTGGGTCGCCGCCTTGGCCCTGGCGGCCTCGGCACGCTCCCGCTCCAGTTCGGCGCGGATCTCCCGCTCCATCCGCTCACGCTCGGCCTTCTGGTCGATCACCTGCTCCCGGGCGCTGGCGACCGGGGCGCCGGTGGCCGGCTTGGTCGGCTGCACCGGTTGCGGCTGATAGGGCTTCACCTGACCGATGGGGGTCCCCGGCTGGGGGATGTCGGTCGCGACCGGCTTGGGCAGCTTCTCCGGTTGCAGGGTCATGGTCTCGGCGGGCGGGGGCGGCAGCACGCCCGGCTGGGGCGGCGGCTCTATGATGTCCACCTGCTTGTTCTCCAGCCGCTCGATGTAGCTCCACTTCTCCTGGGGCAGGGTATTGCCCTGTGCCTTGGGTTTGTTGGCCTTCACCTGCTCTTCGATGGTGGGGGCATCGGCGCCCTTGCCGTTGATGAGGTAGAGGAAGGCGCCGAAACCGACGACCAGGGCCCCGGCCAGCAGTGCCGGGATAACAGGAAAGCGGCGAGGGGCCGCTTTCTTGATGTTACGGCCACCCGCCCGTCGTCTCGGGCTGTTGCCGACGTAATCCCGGGTCGCCATCTATTACATGCGCTCCAGGGTGTGGATGCCCAGCACGCCCAGGCCCAGCTTGAGCACCTTGGCGGTGGCGGCGCACAGCAGCAGACGGCTCTGGCGGGTCGCCTCGTCCACGCCGTCCTTGTTGATCGGGCAGGCTTCGTAGAAGGTCATGAAGTTGCCGGAGAGCTCATACAGATAGGTACAGAGCAGGTGCGGCATCCCCTTGTCCGCCACGCCGTTGACCGCGTCGGAGAACTGGATCAGCTTCTGGGCCAGGGTCTCTTCGGCATCTTCGCTCAGGACCACCTTGCCGCTCAGGGTATCGGCATCGACGCCGGCCTTGCGGAAGATGGACTGGATACGGGTGTAGGCGTATTGCAGGTACGGCGCCGTGTTGCCTTCAAACGACAGCATCAGATCCCAGTCGAAGATGTAGTCGGTGGTGCGGTTCTTGGAGAGATCCGCATACTTGACCGCGCCCATGGCGATGGCGTGCACCACCTGGGCCTTCTCTTCGGCAGAGAGGTCGCTGTTCCGGCTCTCCAGCAGGGCGCTGGCGCGCTCTTCCGCTTCGTTCAGCAGGTCAACCAGCTTGACGGTGCCGCCGGAGCGGGTCTTGTAGGGACGGCCGTCCTTGCCCAGCATCATGCCGAAGGCGTGGTGCTCGAGGGGCACGGACTCCGGCACATAGCCCGCCTTGCGGGTGATGGTCCAGGCCTGCATCAGGTGCTGGTGCTGACGGGAGTCGATGAAGTACATGACCCGGTCGGCGCCCAGGTTCTCGTAACGGTATTTGGCGCAGGCGATGTCGGTGGTGGTGTAGAGGAAACCGCCGTCGCTCTTCTGGATGATGACGCCCATGGGCTCGCCATCCTTGTTCTTGAACTCGTCCAGGAAGACCACGGTGGCCCCTTCGCTCTCGACTGCCAGCCCCTTGGCTTTCAGGTCGGCAACGATCTGCGGCAGCATGTCGTTGTACATGGACTCGCCCATGATGTCCTTGTTGGACAGGGAGATGTTCAGACGGTCGTAGTTGCGCTGGTTCTGCTCCATGGTCATGTCGACCAGCTTCTTCCACATGGTGCGGCAGTACTCATCGCCACCTTGCAGTTTCACCACGTAGTTGCGGGCGCGCTCGGCGAAGGCTTCGTCTTCGTCGTAGTGACGCTTGGCCTGGGTGTAGAAGGCTTCCAGGTCCTTGAGCTCCATGTCGGAGGCGTGCTCGTTGGCCATCTTCTCCAGATAGGCGATCAGCATGCCGAACTGGGTGCCCCAGTCGCCGATGTGGTTGGCACGCACCACCTTGTGGCCCAGGAATTCGAGGGCGCGGGCGGCCACGTCACCGAGCACGGTGGAGCGGATGTGGTGCACCGCCATCTCCTTGGCCACGTTGGGGGCGGAGTAGTCCACCACCACGGTCTGCGGCGCCGGCAGCTTCACGTTGGCGTTGTCGGAGGTCACCATGGCTTCCACCTGACCGGCCAGCCAGCTCGGGTCGAAGAAGAAGTTGATGAAGCCGGGGCCGGCGATCTCGACCTTGGCGATCAGATCGGAGGCGGGCAGGTGCTCGATGATGGCAGAGGCCAGCTCGCGGGGATTCTTGCGGGCCGGTTTGGCCAGCAGCATGGCCAGGTTGGTGGCCAGGTCGCCGTGAGCCTTCTCCTTGCATCGGTCTACTTGCACCCGGGCTTCCAGGTCGGCGGGCAGGACGCCTGCGGACTTGAGATTGGCTACCGTTTGTTCAAGTAGATGATGAATATGCTCTTTCATAACTGACCACCGAGGTTGCGCGTCGAAAAGTGACTGACTGGATAAGGGCGTGAATTTTACCCGCATCGGGCCGAGAAAACTATAGGAACGGCCCGCACCCGTAGGTGTGGCGGATATTTCACTGCGTTTTCCACCACATTGCAGGATATTGATTTGGATAAGTGGTGGTTATCCATTTCTACTGCATAACGAAACGGCTTGTCCAGGCTATTTTCCCCTGATTATGACAGGGTTATTTATACCGATTCGATCTGAATGATCCCGCTTCCCGTGGCGGTCGTATCCTTTGAGGACGCCGTTGGAGGATGATTCCCATGACACTGGTACTGTTTCCACTCTCCGCTCACCTGCTGCCGGGCGGCATCATGCCGCTGCGCATCTTCGAGCCCAGATACCAGCGCATGATCGCCGAGTCCCGGGAGCGGGAGTTCGCGCTCTGCATGCTGGACTCCCGCCAGCCCGACGCGCTGCGCAACATGTACCCCATCGCCACCCGGGTGCGCATCATCGATTTCGATCTGCTGCCCGATGGTTTGCTCGGCATCACGGTGCTCGGGGTGGAGCGGGTGCGCATCACGGATCTCTGGCAGGAAGAGGATGGTCTGCGGGTCGGCGAGGTGGATCCCCTGCCCCCCTGGCAGAGCGGCAGGCTCCAGGCGGATCAGCACTCCCTGGCCAAGGCGTTGCAGGATGTGTTCAACGACTATCCGGAGTACGCGGCCCTCTATCCGGAGCCGGACTGGGAGGATGCGAGCTGGGTCGCCCAGCGCTGGCTGGAGGTGCTGCCCATCCCGGTGGAGCAAAAACAGTGGCTGGTGGCGGCCAAGGACAACCAGCCCACCCTCTCCCTGCTGAGCGGTCTGCTGGTCGCGAGCCATTGAATTCCCCTTCCCGGTGATCCTTTTTCCTCGCTCACCGTATTGGGGGTGAACACCACACGCGAGGGATGGCGCAATGGCATATACTGGCCAACCACAATCGGCTCCACGCAGGACATCGCCCCCCATGGACAACCCAGACGGCGACCTCACATCTTTGCTGGTCCGGGTGGCCGAGCGTGCCGACAAGGCTGCCTTCGCCACTCTTTTCCACCACTTCGCGCCGCGCATCCGCAGCTACGGGCTGCGCCACCTCGGCAGCGAAGCCAACGCCATGGAACTGGTGCAGGAGACCATGCTGCTGGTCTGGCAGAAGGCACGGCTCTATCACCCCGACAAGGGCGCCGCCACCACCTGGATCTACACAGTGATGCGCAACCAGAGCTTTGACATGCTGCGTCGCCGCCGCGCCAGCAAGGAGGAGCTCTGCGCCGAGGAGATCTGGCCGCTGCTGGAGTTCCGGGCCGAAGAGGAGCACCTGAGCGGCGGTGAAGACGCGGTGCTGACCCGCCAGATGGCCCACTATGTCGCCACGCTGCCGGAGCCGCAGCAGCAGGTGGTGCGCGGGATCTACCTGCAGGAGCTCTCCCAGCAGGAGCTGGCCGACCGGCTCGGCGTGCCCCTTGGCACCATCAAGTCCCGGCTGCGGCTGGCACTACAGAAACTGAAGGAACAAGTGGAGCAAGGCCATGATTAAGACCCATCCGACTGAACCCATGCTGCGCGCCTTCGCCGCCGACGAGCTGCCTCTGCCGCTGGCCGTCGGTGTCTCCGCCCATTGCGAGTTCTGCCCCGAGTGCGCCGCCCGGGTGAAGGAATTTGAAGAGGCGCTGGCGTGCCAGCATCTCGCCCCTGACGTGCCGGACGAGGCGCTGCCCGCCGGATTCGATGCCATGCTGGCGGGCATACTGCAACAGCCGGTGGCGACGGAGGCGGCGCTCGCCCTTCCCGAGAGCCCGAGGCCAGAGCTCAGGGTGGCGGGTCACAGTTACCGGCTGCCGCGGGCATTGGCTCGGCATCATGCCCCCAGGTGGCGTCATCTCGGGGCCATCCGTCAGGTCAGCCTGCCCCTGGACGAGATGGGGGCGCGGGCCAACCTGCTCCACATCGAGGCGGGGGGGCGGATCCCGGAGCACACCCACAAGGGATATGAGCTGACCCTGCTGCTGGCGGGCACCATCGAGGATGGCGACACCCGCTATCAGGCGGGGGATTTCATCTGGCGTGACGCCAGCCACGCCCACAGCCCCCGTACCCCGGACGGCTGCCTCTGCTACACGGTGCAGGATGCCCCCGTGCAGTTCACCAAGGGGTTGTCACGGCTGCTCAACGGCATCAGCCAGCACCTCTATTGAGTTGGGTCACGGCTGCCCGGTGATCGCGGGCTGCCGCGCGACTGAGGCGGTATCACGGCATGAAAAAAGGGACCCTCGGGTCCCTTTTGTGTTGCTTGGCGGCGAAGCCCATCAGGCCACGAAGACCAGGTAGACGACGAAGGCCAGCAGGAAGCGGTAGATGGCGAACGGGATGAAGTCGAGACGACGGATCAGCGCCAGGAAGGTCTTGATGGCGACCATGGCCACCACGAAGGCGGTGACGAAGCCCACCGCAAACATGGGGAAGTCCGCCATGGAGAGGAAATCGCGGCTCTTGTAGAGATCCAGGCCGCTGGCCGCGATCATCATGGGTACCGCCATGATGAAGGAGAATTCTGCTGCCGCGTGGCGGCTGATGCCCATCAGCATGCCGCCGCTGATGGTGGCGCCGGAGCGGGAGAAACCGGGCCAGAGTGCCAGGCACTGGAACAGGCCGATGCCGAAGGCCTGCTTGTAGCTGATGTCGTCCAGGGTCTCCGCGGTCACGGCGGGGCGGAACTTTTCGGCGATGATGAGCAGGATGCCGCCGGCCACCAGGGCATACATCACGGTTTCCGGCCCGAACAGATTGGCCTTGATCCAGCTGTGGATAGCCAGCCCGACGACCACGGCAGGCAGCATGCCGAGGATGACGTGCACCAGGGAGAGGGTCGCGTGGCCCGGGGTCGGTTTCTGACCGAAGTGAATGCCGATGAGTCCGAACAGGCGGCGCCAGAACATGACGACCACTGCCAGGATGGAGCCGAGCTGGATCACCACCTCGAAGGTGGCGGCCTTGGGTCCTTCAAACCCGAGGAGGTGGCCGACGATGATCATGTGGCCGGTGGATGAGACGGGGAGGAACTCGGTCAGGCCTTCCACTATGCCCAGCACAAAGGCGACGAACAGGGCGTAGGATTCGGTCATGGTGCAGATCTCTTGGTTATGGGGTCTGGATAAAATCAACCCCGAATGGGTCGGGGCGGCCAATGATGGCGGAAAATCGCGCGGGCAACCAGTGAATATTGGGGATTTCAGCGCCCTGTCCCGGCCGGGAAAGGGCGCTGGCGGACCATGCAGGGCGCGGCTTGAAGCATGTTGTCAGAAGCCATGACTGTCCCGTCACGTTCTGACAGGGCAGTCACGCCTGTTGACCTCTGTTTTATGATCTCTTTGTGCTGTCAGGCTAGTATGGACAGGATTTTCTGTTGAAGATCATCGTCCAGGGGGGGCTGCCCCAGGGCGTCGACGGCGCTCCTTATCTGTTGGGGATGGCTGGCGCCGATCAGGGCGCAGCTCACCACGGGGTCGCGCAGCACCCATTGCAGTGCGAGTTGCGACAGGGACTGACCCCGTTGCAGGGCCAGTGCATGCAGGGCGCGGACGGTGGCGAGCTTCTCCTCGGTGATCTGGTCCGCCGTGAGGAAGGGGCTGGCACTGGCGGCGCGGGAATCCGCGGGAATGCCCGCCAGGTAGCGATCGCTCAGCAGCCCCCCCGCCAGGGGCGAGAAGGCGACCACCCCCATGCCGTGCTCCCGGCAGGCTGGCAGGGTGTCGGGCTCAATATCGCGCTGGAACAGGGAGTATTTGAGCTGGTTGACCAGGCAGGGGGTGCCGAGCTCTGCCAGCCGGGCGGCAGCCTTGGCCGCGAGCGGGGCCGGGTAGTTGGAGAGGCCGATGTAGAGCGCCTTGCCCTGGCGCACCATCAGGGCCAGGGCCTGGCAGGTCTCCTCGAGCGGGGTGCGGGGATCCGGCCTGTGGTGATAGAAGATGTCCACGTAGTCGAGGCCCAGACGGCGCAGGCTCTGGTGCAGGCTGGCGAAGAGGTACTTGGCGCTGCCGCCATCGCCGTAGGGGCCGTCCCACATCACGTAGCCCGCCTTGCTGGCGATGATGAGCTCGTCCCGATAGGGAGCCAGGCTCCTCTTGAGCAGCGTGCCGAAGGTCAGTTCGGCAGATCCCGGCGGCGGCCCGTAGTTGTTGGCGAGATCGAAGTGGGTGATCCCCAGATCGAACGCCTGATGCACCATGGCCTTCGCGGTGGCGGGATCGCTCCCGGCGCCGAAGTTGTGCCAAAGGCCCAGACCGATGCCGGGCAGGCGCAGGCCGTGGCGGCCCGCCGGTCGGTAGGGCTGGCGCTGGTAGCGGTCGGGGGCGGCGAGGTAGTTGTCATCCATCACGGTGCGGTTCCTTGGCTGATGTGCAATGAGGAGCGACGGGCCCTGCGGCGGGCCTCACCCCGGCTGATTCGGCGTTGCCATCGGGGCCGGGGCCGCCATGACGTGGTGGCGTGCCCGGGCCCCTTCGTCTGCCCGAGCGGGGCTGTCAGGGGGCAGGCATAAAGCGATAACGGGTCTGGTGGCGATAACGCTGCCCCGGCAGCAACCAGGGATCGCCGAGGGCGGGCCGGTTCGGGCTGTCGGGCAATTGCTGGGCCTCCAGGCAGAAGCCGTCGTAATCCCGGTAGGGTCGGCCCTGACGATCCGGTGTGCCGGTCAGCCAGTTGCCGCTGTAGAACTGCAGGGAGGGCTGGTTGGTGTAGACCGCCATCGCCAGCTTGCCATCCCCCGAGATCACCCGGGCGGCCCATGGCTGATTTGACCCACCAAACGGCTCATCATCAGGCTCAAAATCGCTGTTGTTGAGCAGAAATGCATGATCGTACCCCTTGGCCAACTGCTGCTGGGGGTGGTCCAGCCACGCCTGGCCGATGGGGCGGGGGGCGCGCAGATCGAAGGGGCCTTCCACCGGGGCGATGGCCAGCGGCAGGCTCTGGTCATCCGTGGGCAGGTAGCGGTCGGCGTCGAGGCTGATGGTGTGGTGGCGGATGTCGCCACCGCCATCCAGGTTGAAGTAGGCGTGGCTGGTGAGGCTGACCGGACTGGGGGCGTCCGTGCTGGCGCAGAAGTCGACCACCAGATCGCACTGCTCCAGCCGATACTCTAGGCTCACCCTCAGATTGCCGGGAAAGCCCTGATCCCCCGCCCGGGAGAGGAGCGCCAGCTTGACCCTGTCCGCCTCCTGCTCCTTGATCTGCCAGGTGCGGCGATGGAACCCGTCGCGCCCGCCATGCAGGCAGTTGGCCCCCTGGTTGGCGTCCAGCGTCCAGCACTGGCCTTCCCGCTCAAGGCGGGCGCCGCCGATGCGGTTGGCAAAGCGCCCCGCCACGGCCCCCAGCCATACCTGCTGGGTGAGGTAGGCCTCGTCGGCGCAGCCCAGCAACACCTCCCGCCGCTCTCCCGCCACCGGCAGGGTGAGGGAGGTGAGGGTGGCCCCGTATGCGAGACCGCGCAGCCGCAGTCCCTCCTCGTTTTCCAGCTCGAATTTCATCATGGTTTGCGGTTCCCCGTCGTGATCCCGTCGCCCCCTGCCGGCGTCGCGAGTGCCGGGCAGGGGGCGTCACCCGTTGTCAGGCGTGCGTTACAGTCTGCCGGCCCCTGCGCTGGCACGGCAGACGTAGCAGTCCGTCTTGAGGCCGAAGCGGGCCGGGTATTCCGCCTCCACCACGGCGATCACCTCGGCCACCTTCTCGGGGCGCAGCAGAGCGACCACGCAGCCACCAAAACCGCCGCCGGTCATGCGCACACCGCCTTCGCTGCCGATCCGGGCCTTGATGATCTCCACCAGGCCGTCGATGGGGGGCACGGTGATCTCGAAGTCATCGCGCATGGCGGCGTGGGACTGGCCCATCAGCTCGCCGAGGCGCACCAGATCGCCCTGTGCCAGCGCATCGGCCGCCGCCAGGGTGCGGGCGTTCTCGCCGACCACGTGGCGGGCACGGCGATAGCAGGCCTCGTCCAGCCCGGCCTTGCCCGCTTCCAGGGTCGCCAGATCCAGGTCGCGCAGGGCCTTGACCCCGTAGTGACGGGCGGCGGTTTCGCACTGCTGGCGACGGGTGTTGTATTCGCTGTCCACCAGGCCGCGGCGCACGTTGGAGTTGATGATGAGCACCGCTAGATCGGTGGGCATGGGGATGAGCCGGGTCTCCAGGGAGCGGCAATCGAGCAGCAGGGCGTGATCCTGCTTGCCGCTCGCGGAGATCATCTGATCCATGATGCCGCAGTTGCAGCCGACGAACTGGTTCTCCGCCTGCTGGCCGTTGAGGGCGATTTCCGCCTGGCTGATGGCCAGCCCCTGGGCCTCCTTGAAGGCCTGGCCGATGGCCACTTCCAGGGAAGCGGAGGAGGAGAGACCCGTCCCCTGGGGCACGTTGCCAGAGACCACCAGATTGAGGCCGCGCAGGGCGTGGCCCCGTGCCTGCAGGTGTTTCACCACGCCGCGGATGTAGTCGCTCCAGCGCTGGCTGGGGTGGTGCTCGATGGGTTGATCGAGACTGAACCGGTCGCGCTGGTTGTCGTAGTCGGCGGCGATCACTTCGACCAGGTTGTCGCCGCGCAGGCCGATGGCGACGCAGGTCTCGTAGTCGATGGCGCAGGGCAGCACGAAGCCGTCGTTGTAGTCGGTGTGCTCGCCGATGAGGTTGACGCGGCCTGGAGCCCGTACCAGCAGGTCGGGTTGTTGCTCAAACTGCTCGGCAAACACGGCGCTGACGCGCTGGCTCGGGGTCATAGGGCCTCCTCGTTGGACTGGTTCTGGTCGTTGTAGTGGATGGGACTGAGGGCGCGCAGCCGTTCGGCCGCCTGTTCCGGGGTGAGATCGCGCTGGGTTTCGGCCAGCATCTCGAAGCCCACCATGAATTTGCGCACCGTGGCGGAGCGCAGCAGGGGCGGATAGAAGTGGGCGTGCAGTTGCCACGCCTCGGGGCAGTCGGAACGGGGCGGGGCGAAGTGCCAGCCCATGGAGTAGGGGAAGCTGCACTGGAACAGGTTGTCGTAGCGGCTGGTGAGCTCCTTGAGCGCGATGGCCAGGTCCTGTTGCTGTTCCCGGGTGAGATCCAGCATGGAGGGGACATGGGCCTTGGGCAGCAGCAGGGTCTCGAACGGCCAGGCTGCCCAGAAGGGCACCACCGCCAGCCAGTGGGCCGTCTCCACCACGATGCGGGAGCGATCCGCCAGCTCCCGCTCCACATAGTCCAGCAGCAGGGGGCGGCCGTGTTCGGCCAGCCAGGCGCGCTGGTGCGCCTCTTCCCGGGCAATCTCGTTGGGCAGGAAGTCGCTGCCCCAGAGCTGGCCGTGAGGGTGCGGGTTGGAGCAGCCCATGACGGCGCCTTTGTTTTCAAAGACTTGCACCCATTCCCACTGGTCAGAGAGCTCGGCCACCTGGTCCATCCAGGTGGTGATCACCCCTTCGATGGCGGGCAGGGGCAGCTCGGGCAGGGTCTTGCCGTGATCCGGCGAGAAGCAGATGACCCGGCTGGTGCCCCGGGCGGCTTCCAGCTTCAGCAGGGGATCCGGCGCCGCGTCAGCGGCCGGGGTGTCCTGCATCAGGGCGGCGAAGTCGTTGGTAAAGACGAAGGTGCCCTGATAGTCGGGGTTGATATCGCCGGTCACCCGGGTGTTGCCCGCACAGAGGAAGCAGTCGGGATCATGGGCCTGGCTCGGCGCCAGGCTCACCTTCTCGACCTGGCCTTGCCAGGGGCGCTTGGCCCTGTGAGGGGAGACCAGCACGTACTGGCCGGTGAGCGGGTTGAAGCGGCGGTGGGGGTGATCAACGGGGTTGAACATCATCACTCCAGTGTGTGAGTTGAATACATCCGAAGGCGCAGGCCAGGGCCTACGCCTCGTAACCATTGGGGTTGGCGGACTGCCAGCGCCAGCTGTCGGCGCACATGGCGGCGAGATCCCGGCTGGCGTGCCAGTCCAGTTCCCGAGCGGCCTTGGCGGGATCGGCCCAGCACTCGGCGATGTCGCCGGGGCGCCGTGGCTCGATCCGGTAGGGAAGGGGCCGACCGCAGGCGGCCTCGAACGCCGCGACCATCTGCAACACGCTCTGGCCCTGGCCCGTGCCCAGGTTGTAGGCGTGGACACCGCCCCGTCCGGCGCAGTGTTCCAGAGCCTTGACGTGCCCTTCTGCGAGATCCATCACATGGATGTAGTCGCGCACCCCGGTGCCGTCGATGGTTGGGTAATCGTTACCAAAGACCGAGAGGCAGTCGCGCCGGCCGATGGCGACCTGGGTCAAAAACGGCATCAGATTGTTGGGGATGCCCTGGGGATCCTCCCCCAGAGTGCCGGACTCGTGGGCGCCGACGGGGTTGAAATAGCGCAGCAGGGTCATGCTCCAATGGGGCTCGGCCCGCTGCAGATCCTCGAGGATCTCCTCGATGATCAGCTTGGATCGGCCGTAGGGGTTGGTGGCGCTGCGGGGGAAATCCTCCCGGATCGGGGTGCTGGCGGGGTCGCCGTAGACGGTGGCCGACGAGCTGAACACCAGATTGCGTACCCCGGCCCGTTTCATCGCCTGCAGCAATACCAGGGTGCCGCTCAGGTTGTTCTCGTAGTAGTCCAGCGGGATGCGGGTCGACTCGCCGACCGCCTTGAGGGCGGCGAAGTGGATCACTGCGTCGATGTGCTGCTCGCTGAAGATGCGATCCAGCAGGGCCGGGTCACGGATGTCCCCTTCGTAGAAGCGGGGCTCGCGCCCGCTGATGGTGGCGACACGGGTCAGGACGCCCGCCTTGCTGTTGCAGAGGTTGTCTACCACCACGGGCTCCATGCCTGCGGCCTGCAAGGCCAGACAGGTGTGGCTGCCGATGTAGCCGCAACCGCCGGTGACCAGTACTTTCATCCGTTGTTCCACCCTCAACTCCTCGCATCAGGAAAGCCTGAGCAGGAGTCTAGCCGAGGGGCTGACGGGCAAACTGTGAGCTGCTTAACAAATATGTGTAAACGATTACACTTGTTTTCATCGACCAATGTGGCAAGTTCTGATTTTTCCCCCTGTTATCAGTGACATTGAACGGTATAATGCGGCCAGTTGCAGCGTGAAATAAGTGAAAACAGCATGAGCACCATCAAGGATGTCGCCCGTTTGGCCAATGTGTCAGTGGCAACGGTTTCACGGGTGATGAACAACTCACCCAAGGCCAGTGCCGCCTCTCGCGAGGTGGTGCTGAAGGCCATGGCCGAGCTGGGCTATACCCCCAACGCCAACGCGCGGGCCCTGGTCAGCCAGACCTGTGACACCATGGGAGTGGTGGTGGGGGACGTGGCGGATCCTTTCTTCGGCGCCCTGGTCAAAGGGGTCGCGGCGGTGGCGGTGGAGCAGGGCTTGCACCTGTTGATGGGTAATGGTTTTCACCGCGCCCAGCAGGAGCGGGAGGCCATCGAGCTGCTCATCGGCAAACGCTGCGAGGCACTGGTGGTGCACAGCAAGGCGCTCGGCGACGAGGAGCTGGTCGACTACGCCCTGCGCGCCCCTGGCATGGTGCTGATCAACCGCGACATTCCGAGTCTGAGGGGGCGCTGCATCGCCCTCAACAACCGCCAGGGTGCGGCGACCGCCACCCGTCATCTGCTGGATCTCGGCCACCGCCATATCGCCTTCCTGAGCTCGGATCACGCCATCGAGGATGCGCTGTTGCGCCACCAGGGCTATCAGGATGCCCTGGCGGAGGCGGAGGTCTTCGCCGATCCCGAGCTGGTGGAGAGCGGCATGCCCAATGAAGAGGGGGGCGAGCGCGCCATGCTCAACCTGCTGGCCAAGGGGTTGCCCATCACGGCGGTAGTGGCCTACAACGACGCCATGGCGGCAGGGGCCATCTCTGTGCTGGCGGACAACGGCCTCAAGGTGCCGGAAGAGGTGTCGGTGGTAGGCTTCGATGACATCATCTACGCCAGATACCTGAGACCCAAGCTCTCCACCATGCGCTATCCCATCGAGCTGATGGCGGCCCAGGCGGCCAAGCTGGCGCTGCAACTCGCCGCAGGGGAGAGCGAATCGGTGCAGAGCCGCATCTATACCCCCACCCTGATCAACCGCCATTCGGTCGCTCCCGTCAGGTCCTGATCGCAGCGCTTGCGCCCCGTCGGCGCAAGCGCTGCACCTGGCGAACCCGTACTGCAGCATATAAAGCGCCCCCATAGCTCAGACGATAGGTAGCTCAGAGCATGGCTAGCGCAGACCATAAAGGACTGTCTGAGGAGTGAGAACCGCCCCCTCACGCTCCCTGCCTGCCGAACTCGGCAGCTCTTCCCGCTCGTCTGTCACGAGCCCCTCTCCCCCGGCCTGCCGAGCCTCACTTCCGGCCAGATCCTGCCAGACGCCCGCCATGGCTTTTCTCTGCGCCGGGCAGGGGCTCTCGTGGCCTCTGCGCGCTCCTTCGAGAGACCGGGCTGTGTGCCCGGAACCGGGTTGAGGCGAGGGGGCGCGATGTCGGGTCTTTGCCATGGCTTGCTCCGCTGGTTCGGCCATTGCCTCCCGGTTTCACACTCCCGGGCATCTTCTGCCCTTCCGAAGGTCCGCTTTTTCCCCCATGGGGTCATTTACCCGGATTTATCCGATTTTTACTCCGTTTTACTTAACAAAATGAGTGTAATCGTTTACATCTGTGTGAGCGGGATCGCCGATCACCGGGCAAAACTCTCCTACACTGCAGTGGTTTTCAGCGTGAATGCAGGGAGAAGTGAAGCATGCTCAGGGAGATAGTGGCCCGTCAGGATTGGCAGACCCAGGGGATCACCGCCGTGAACCGGTTGCCAGCCCATACCCCCTTGTCCAGTTGGCGCAGTGAAGGGGAAGCCAGGATGGGGGGGTTGTCACCTTCCCGCCTGCTGCTGGACGGCGAGTGGCAGTTCTCCTGGTTCGAGGCCCCGGAGCGGGTGCCGGAGCAGTGGCTGGTAGAGGATCTGCCGGATGCCTGCCCCATCAAGGTGCCGGGCAACTGGCAACTGGCTGCGGCCTATCCGGGGGCGCGGCCCGTCACGGATGTGCCCATCTACACCAACATCAAGTACCCCTTTCCCTGCGACCCGCCCCGGGTGCCTGCCGAGAATCCCACCGGTTGCTACTCCCGCGAGTTCACCGTTGCTGCGGACTGGCTGGCCGAGGGGCAGACCCGGATCATCTTCGACGGAGTGGACAGCGCGTTTCACCTCTTCTGCAACGGCCGCTGGGTCGGTTACTCCCAAGACAGCCGGCTGCCGGCGGAATTCGATCTGACCCCCTTCCTTCAGGGCGGGGCCAACCGCCTCGCCGTCCTGGTGCTGCGCTGGTCTGACGGCTCCTATCTGGAAGATCAGGACATGTGGCGCATGAGCGGCATCTTCCGCTCCGTCAGCCTGCTGCACAAACCGGCCCGTCATCTGATGGATATCCGAGTGACGCCCGAGCTCGACGCCTGCTACCGGGATGCCCGCCTCAAGGTTGAATTGCAGGCGGCCAACGGAGCCGGTCTGTCGGTGGAGGCCAACCTCTATGATGGCGACGAGCGGGTGGCGACCCTGCGCCAGCAGATTGGCACCCAGGCCATCGACGAGAAAGGGGTGTATGACGATCGCGCTGAGTTGTGGCTGACGGTAACGGCGCCACACAAGTGGAGCGCCGAGAACCCGCACCTCTATCGCCTGACCCTGACCCTGCTGGACGAGCAGGGAAGCGTCCTCGAGAGCGAGGCCCATGACGTGGGCTTTCGGGCGGTGGAGATCCGTGGCGGCCTGCTGCGGGTCAACGGCCAACCCCTGCTGATTCGTGGTGCCAATCGCCATGAACACCATCCCGCCACGGGTCACGTGGTGACCCCGGCCGACATGGAGCAGGATCTGCTGCTGATGAAGCGGCACAACTTCAACGCGGTGCGCTGCTCCCACTATCCCAATCACCCCGAGCTCTATCGCCTGTGCGACCGGCTCGGCCTCTATGTGGTGGACGAGGCGAACCTGGAGACCCACGGCATGACCCCCATGGGGCGGCTGGCGCGGGATCCCGCCTGGAGCAACGCCTTCCTGGAGCGGGTCACCCGCATGGTGGCCAGGGACTTCAACCACCCCTGCATCATCATCTGGTCCCTGGGGAACGAATCCGGTTATGGTCCGGCCCACGACGCCATGTATCGCTGGGTGAAGGGGGCGGATCCCAGCCGCCCGGTGCAGTACGAAGGGGGCGGGGCCGACACCCCGGCCACCGACATCATCTGCCCCATGTATGCCCGTACCCATCAGGATCAACCCTTCCCGGCGGTGCCCAAGTGGGCGCTGGCCAAGTGGATCGGCCTGCCGGAAGAGACCCGGCCGCTGATCCTGTGCGAATACGCCCACGCCATGGGCAACAGCCTGGGGGGCTATGCCCATTACTGGCAGGCATTTCGCGATCATCCGCGGCTGCAGGGTGGGTTTGTCTGGGATTGGGTCGATCAGGGGCTGGACAAGCAGACCGACGATGGCCGCCATTTCTGGGCCTATGGTGGCGATTTTGGCGACACTCCCAACGATCGCCAGTTCTGCTGCAACGGCCTGCTGTTCCCCGATCGCACCCCCCATCCCTCCTTGTTTGAAGCCCGGCGTGCCCAGCAGCCCTTCGTTCTGACCCTGCAGGGTCGCCAGCCGCTGACGGTGGAGATCCGCAGCGAATACCTGTTCCGCGAGACGGACAACGAACGCCTGCTGTGGCGTCTGTGTGAAGACGGCGTGGTGGTGAGCCAGGGTGAATGCCCGCTCGAGCTGGCCCCCCGGGGGAGCGTGACGCTGACCCTGTTGGAGCAACTGCCGGCCTTTGCGCCGGGGGCGCTCGCCTGGCTGGATCTCGCCATCGTGCAGCCCACCGCCACGGCCTGGGCCGGAGCGGGTCACGAGGTGGCTCGCCAGCAATGCCTGTTGCCCGCGCCCCTGGCGCTGCCGTCGGCCTGCCCGGCGGTCAGCCTGACCGAGCAGCGCGATCACTGGGTGCTTGGCGCCGCAGATTCCCTGTGGCAGCTCGACAAGGCCAGTGGTCGCATCGTCAGCTGGCAGAAGCAGGGCCGCGAGCGGCTGCGCGACGCCATCGCCGATCATTTCTATCGGGCGCCGCTCGACAACGATATCGGCACCAGCGAGGCGGATCACGCCGATCCCAACGCCTGGATTGCCCGCTGGCAGGAGGCCGGACTCAATGATCTGCAGCACCGCTGTCTCGGCCTGGAGGCGAGTCCGGAGCTGGGTCTTATCACGGCGCACCACGGCTACTTCGTGGGTGACGAGCCGAAGATCCTGACCCGCTGGCATCACAGGGTGGACGGGGAGGGCGCCATGCACCTCGCCATCGAGGTGGAGGTGGCCGCCGACATGCCCTCCCTGCCGCGCATCGGTGCCCGGCTCTGGCTGGCCGATGAACCGGCCGAAGGTGCCCCGGTGAGCTGGCTGGGGCTTGGCCCCCACGAGAATTACCCGGATCGCCGGCTCGCCGCCGATCTCGGTCGCTGGCAATTGCCCATCGAGGCGTTGCACACCCCTTATGTCTTCCCCACCGACAACGGACTGCGCTGCGATACCCGCGCACTGCAACTGGGGGATCTGGCGGTGGAGGGGCACTTCCACTTCAGCGTCAGCCGCTACAGTCAGCAGCAACTGGCCGAAGCCCGTCACCAGACCGATCTGGTGGCCCTGGGGGGCACGCACCTGTGCCTCGATGGCTTCCACATGGGGGTAGGAGGCGACGACTCCTGGAGCCAGAGCGTGCGGCCCGAGTTCTGGCTGTTGCCGGGGCGTTATCACTGGCACTGCCGTCTGAGCTAGCCGGACCCGCCGTCGCGAGATGGCGAGACTCAAAGGCGGTTTCTCACGTAACTATTTAATTTTTAACAATATTACGGCTATGTAACAGAGTGTAAACGTTTTCATTTTGTTGCCAGGATCACAGACCGCCTCACAACAAACTGATTACATTAGGCTGGCGCCAGCTCAAACGGTGTACAGCATTCCCTACAAAAAACAGATAGAGATCGGAGCATAACAATGAAAAAACTCACGACAGTTGCCACCTTGCTGATGGGACTGATGGCGGGAGCCCAAGCCCAGGCCGATACCCGTATCGGGGTCACCGTCTACAAGTACGACGACAACTTCATGGCCGTGGTACGCAAGGCCATCGAGAAAGAAGCGGCGGCCACCCCGGGTGTGGAACTGCTGATGAACGACTCCCAGAACGACCAGTCCAAGCAGAACGACCAGATCGACGTGCTGCTGGCCAAGGGCGTGAAGGCTCTGGCCATCAACCTGGTTGACCCGGCGGCGGCCCCTGTCGTGATTGAGAAAGCCCGTGCGGACGAGATCCCCGTGGTCTTCTACAACAAGGAACCGAGCGCGGCCGACCTGGCCAGCTATGACAAGGCCTACTACGTTGGCACCGACTCCAAGGAGTCCGGAATCATTCAGGGCCAGCTGATCGCCAAGCACTGGAAAGCGCACCCCGAGTGGGATCTGAACAAGGATGGCGTCATCCAGTTCGTGCTGCTCAAGGGTGAGCCTGGTCACCCGGATGCGGAAGCCCGCACCACCTACGTCGTCAAGACCTTGAACGATGGCGGCATCAAGACCGAGCAGCTGCACATGGATACCGGTATGTGGGATACCGCCATGGCCAAGGACAAGATGGACGCCTGGATCTCCGGTCCGAACGCCAACAAGATCGAAGTGGTCATCGCCAACAACGACGGCATGGCGATGGGCGCCGTGGAATCCCTGAAGGCCCAGGGCAAGACCGCCATCCCGGTGTTCGGTGTTGACGCCCTGCCGGAAGCCCTGGCCATGGTCAAGAGCGGTGCCATGGCTGGTACCGTGCTGAACGATGCGGCCAACCAGGCCAAGGCCACCTTCGAGCTGACCAAGAACCTGGCCGAAGGCAAGCCGGCCGGTGAAGGCACCAACTGGAAGATCGACAACAAGGTCGTCCGCGTTGCCTACGTGGGCGTAGACAAAGACAACCTGTCCCAATTCGAGTAATTCCTCCCCTCAGGGCAAGGGAGATCCCCTTGCCCTCTTTTCAACCAGATGTGATGGCTGATATGACAACACGGCAACAATCAGAATGGCTGTTGGAGATGATTGACGTCAGTAAGAGCTTTCCTGGCGTCAAGGCACTCGATAATGTCAATTTACGGGTCCGTCCTCATTCTGTGCATGCGTTGATGGGCGAGAATGGCGCAGGGAAGTCCACGCTGCTCAAGTGCCTGTTCGGCATCTACGAGAAGGATCAGGGCAAGATCTTCTTCAAGGGACAGGAGATCAACTTCACCTCATCCAAAGAGGCGCTGGAGAATGGCGTTTCCATGGTGCACCAGGAGCTGAACCTGGTACTGCAACGCACCGTGATGGACAACATGTGGCTCGGCCGCTATCCCACCAAGGGACTGTTTGTCGACCACGGCAAGATGTATCAGGACACCAAGCATATCTTCGAGGAGCTGGACATCGACATCGACCCCAGGGTCAAGGTCGGCACCCTGTCGGTTTCCCAGATGCAGATGATCGAGATTGCCAAGGCATTCTCCTATGACGCCAAGATCGTCATCATGGACGAACCCACCTCCTCCCTGACCGAGAAAGAGGTCAATCACCTCTTCAAGATCATCAACAAGCTCAAGGAGAAGGGGTGCGGCATCGTCTACATCTCCCACAAGATGGAAGAGATCTTCCAGCTCTGTGACGAGATCACCATATTGCGGGATGGCCAGTGGGTGGCGACCCAGCCCCTCAAGGGCATGACCATGGATCAGATCATCGGCATGATGGTCGGCCGCGAGCTCACCCAGCGCTTCCCGGAAAAAACCAACCAGCCCAAAGAGGTGATCCTCGAGGTCGAGCACCTGACGGCCAAGAACCAGCCTTCCATCAAGGACGTGACCTTCAACCTGCACAAGGGGGAGATCCTCGGCATCGCCGGTCTGGTGGGGGCCAAGCGCACCGACATCGTGGAGACCCTGTTCGGCATCCGCGATCGCAGCGAAGGGACCATCAAGCTGCACGGCAAAGAGGTGGCGAACCACAACGCCCACGAGGCGATCCAGAACGGCTTCGCCCTGGTGACCGAGGAGCGCCGCTCCACCGGGATCTATTCACGCCTCGACATCGCCTTCAACTCCCTGATCGCCAACATGGACAACTACAAGGGATCCATGGGGCTGCTCAGCGACAACAAGATGAAGAGCGATACCCAGTGGGTCATCGACTCCATGCGGGTCAAGACACCGACCCAGCAGACCCAGATCGGCTCCCTCTCCGGTGGCAACCAGCAGAAGGTGATCATCGGTCGCTGGCTGCTGACCCAGCCCGAGATCCTGATGCTGGATGAACCGACCCGGGGTATCGACGTCGGCGCCAAGTTCGAGATCTACCAGCTCATCCTGGAGCTGGCGAAGAAGGACAAGGGCATCGTCATCATCTCCTCCGAAATGCCGGAACTGCTCGGCATCACGGACCGCATCATGGTCATGAGCAATGGCCGGGTCGCGGGGATCGTCAACACCAAAGAAACTGACCAGAGCGAGATCCTGCGCCTGGCATCTCTGTACCTATAAAGACAGGAAGACATTATGGAGTCGGCTAAAAATTTCAATCTGATGCAGGCGCTCAAAGAGAACGGCATCTACGTGGTGTTGCTGGTGTTGCTCATGATCATCGTGATCAAGGAGCCCTCCTTCCTCAGCCTCACCAACCTCAGCAACATCCTGACCCAGTCCTCGGTACGGGTCATCATTGCCCTCGGGGTGGCGGGCATCATCATCACCCAGGGTACTGACCTGTCGGCCGGTCGTCAGGTCGGTCTGGCGGCGCTGATCGCGGCCACCATGCTGCAGGCCCTGACCAACGTCAACAAGGTCTTCCCCACCCTGGGGGAGGTGCCCATTCCGGCGGTGATCCTGCTGGTGTGCGTGGTGGGCGCCCTGATTGGTCTGGTCAACGGCCTGATCGTCGCCTACCTGAACGTGACGCCCTTCATCACCACCCTGGGCACCATGATCATCGTCTACGGCATCAACTCCCTCTATTTTGACTCCGTGGGGGCTTCCCCGGTAGCCGGGTTTGATCCTCGTTTCTCCAACTTTGCGCAGGGCTTCATCCGGATTGGCGGGTTCAAGCTCTCGTACCTGACCTTCTATGCGGCCATCGCCAGCGTCTTCGTCTGGGTGCTGTGGAACAAGACCCGCTTTGGCAAGAACATCTTCGCCATCGGTGGCAACCCGGAAGCGGCCAAGGTGTCCGGCGTCAACGTCGCCGTCAACCTGGTGGTCATCTATGCCCTGGCCGGTGTCTTCTACGCCTTCGGCGGCATGCTGGAAGCGGGGCGGATCGGCAGTGCCACCAACAACCTCGGCTTCATGTACGAGCTGGATGCCATCGCGGCCTGCGTGGTGGGGGGCGTTTCGTTTGCCGGCGGTGTGGGAACTGTCGCGGGTGTGATCACCGGCGTACTTATCTTCACGCTGATCAACTATGGTTTGACCTACATCGGTGTCAGCCCTTACTGGCAGTTCATCATCAAGGGCGGCATCATCATCCTGGCGGTAGCCCTGGACTCCATGAAGTACGCCAAGAAGAAGTAAGCATTGGCAGGGAGGGCCGGGTCATCCCGGCCCTTTCTCTTTGGAGGGACCCATACCATGGCATTCAAAGTCAAAATCAACGTACTGTTGCTGCTCGCCATTCTGGTCACCATCGGTACCGCCTGGTTCAGCGTCAACCATTTCATCAGCGGCTACATCCGCACCCAGGCTACCCAGAACATCAACGAGCAGATCACCCTGGTCAGGGAGAAGCTGGCGGGTGACATCAACCAGAAGGTGCTGCTGGCCGCCAACCTCAACCTCGGGGTGACCAGCGTCAAGAAGGCGCTGCAGGAGACCGGCTTTCACAACATCGTCAAGCTCATTGGCGACATGGCATTCGACGCGAACGGGGTCATCGACGACAAGGCCAGGGTTGACGCCCTGCGCAAGCTGATCCCCGCCGCCAACAACCAGATCACCGTCAGCCCGCTGGAGCAGCTGGACGGCAAACCCGTCATCTCCATCCTGGTGCCGCGCGGTGCCGACTCCGCCTACCTCTACTACCTCGACATGAGCGAGTTCAAGACGCTGCTGACCAAGGCAAGCGGGGAAGGGCGTTACTTCTCCCTCACCGACAGTCAGGGACAGGTGCTCTACAGCAGCAAGCCCCAGGGAGAGAGCGAGAGCCGCCCCAACAAGCTGGATATTCGCGGCAGCGAGTGGACCCTGACCGGTTATGTGGATCTCGACTATATCCGGGCCATGACCCAGGCGCTCAACGGCAAGATCACCCTGGCCCTGCTCGGGGTGGCGGCGCTGGTACTGGCCCTCTCCATGGTGGCCCTCAATCTGGCCTATAGACCCATCCTCTCCCTGCGCGACCTGGTGCAGGAGCTCTCCCAGGGCAATGGGGATCTGACCCGCCGGCTCACGGTGACCAGCAAGGATGATCTCGGCCAGATCTCGGCGGGCATCAACCGTTTCATCGAGCAGTTGCAGGGCATGATGGGGGAGGTGAGACAAGCGAGCGGCCAGCTCAATGAAGGGATATCGGCATTGGCGAGGCAGACGGGGTCGGCCCAGGGCCTGCTGGCGGAGCATGTGCGGGAGACCGAACAGGTGGTCACCGCCATCAACGAGATGAGCCGTACTGCCGTCTCGGTATCGGAGAGCGCGGCCAATACTGCCCAGCTGACCGGCCAGAGCCAGCAACTGGCCAACCAGTCGCGTCAGGTGGTGGATCAGGCCATGGCCAGCGTCACTGCGCTGGTGACGGAGGTGGAGGCCACGGCACACTCCATCGAAGCCATGCAGCAGGATGTGCAGCAGATAGGCTCGATTCTCGGGGTCATCGGTGGCATCGCAGAGCAGACCAACCTGCTGGCCCTCAACGCCGCCATCGAGGCGGCCCGGGCTGGTGAACAGGGGCGGGGGTTTGCGGTGGTGGCGGACGAAGTGCGCTCTCTGGCGGGACGCACCCAGAAGAGCACTGCCGAGATCCAGACCATGCTGACCCGGCTGCAACGGGGCACCCAGACCGTGGTGGCCGCCATGGGCAACACCCGGCAGAGTTGCCAGGATGCGGCGGAAAACACCAGCAAGGTGAATGCGTCACTGGATCTGATGGCGGGAGAAGTGGTGGAGATCAACGATCTCATCAGCCATATCGCCACGGCCGCGGAGGAGCAAAGTGCCGTTGCCGAGGAGATCAATCGCAACATGAGTGCCATCGCCGAGGTGATCACCCAGCTCAAGGGGAATGGCGAGCGCACCGTGGACAGCTCGAATGCCATGCAGCGCACCTATGACAGGCTGCGGGAGATAGTGGGACACTTCCGGCTGGAATAGCGCCGGCTGTGCGAGTCCCGGGTACCCTGGCCAGCAACATCGTGGCCGGGATGACCCCTCAGCGGGCTGACGTGAAAAATACCCAAAAAAGATGGGGGCGACTTGCGTCGCCCCCGATAGTCTTATCGCTCATATCCTTGAACGAAGTTGCTCCCTGCAATCCCTGACTATACCTCTTCCTTTAGGTTTCCCCTTCCCAATCCTTTGGGGTGTCCTTTAGCCATCATGGCCTGACGAGTCATCCGTTCCCGTCGCACTTTCTCCGTCCTGGGAGGTGTCCTTTACCACATCCTGTGGTGAGTCCATTTGCCCAACCCTGGCAGCCAGTCTTCCTGACCGACTTCATTGCGTCCGTGCAGGAGTAACTATAAGGATTTCGCGCAGGGCGACAATGACATGCTGAAAAACGTTTTTTTCAAACTGGTTTCCCGAGAAAGGATAATGAAGTTATCTTTTTTAAAATCATGGCTTTAATGATCTATTGTGCTGTTTTTTCACGCGCATCTTCCGACTATGGCGAGAATTTTGTTGGCACTTTGCTTACGCAGTCGATGGCGAATGTCTCACAAGGTGTTTAACTGCGGTTCAGAATCCGGGGAGACCGGTCAGTGTCGATCGCAGATGAGGGTGGAGGAGGGCAACGGGCATGATGCAGGTGGCGTGGTCCGGATCCCATTCAGGAGATAAAGGAGGGAAAGCGGGGGTGACCCAAGAGGAGATCGCCTCCCCTTGGGCGAGAGGGTCAGGGGTGCTGGCTGCCACCGTACCATTGGCATAGGTAGGCGGGTACCAGCATCTGGGGTGCCTGGTCAACGTGACAGACCACCAGCGGCATGGCGGGGGCTCCCTGGGCATGCACCAGGGCCGGTGTCATGGGCAGGACCAGGGCGACGAACAGAAACAGCGACGGGATCTTCATGGTTATCTCCTTGGTGACGGGAACGAATGTGACAAGCATCACTTTTTGAGTTAAGGCGAACCCGAAATCGGCGCAAGGTGACTGAAAAAATTCAACTAATGAAAAAACTTTGAATCCCGGTTGCACCCCGGTCGGTGAAAAAGGCGCCATCAGGATGCGTGCAAAATGCATATCCATATAAAAGAGATAGTGCACACGACTTGGCGATGAGGCTCGCCATCTGGCCCGGGCGGGCCGCCATGATCTGGGACAAGAGATGGATTATTCAACGATAAAGGAGCAGGTGATTATTTATGTGAGAGCAAACGGGATGACAAGCGAGGATAAATTCAAAGGTGGGTGAAGTTTATTCAAAAAATGAGCGTTTTGATTTTAATATAATGATTTATTTGATGTTTTTTATTGGTGGCTATCCATTTTTGGATATCATGGGTGAATGGAATTGCGTTCTTTGTGGAATATATTGGGGCCTTATTGCGTATTTATGCCGGATGGAGGGTGAGGGAAATGTCAGATATGTAAACTCCATCATAAATTAACTTCTGAATTTATGCAGTCTCGGGTGAATGTGATCAATGTCCAAGTTTGGTGGAGTTGCCAGACCTAATCTCTGCGTCGAAAGGCAAGGGCAGGATAGAACACAAGCCGAGTACCCTACATAAAGAATATCCCGCCTTAGCCACGAGCCTGAATAGAAGGAATCTATTCAATCACTCGCAGGGACCACTGCTAGACGGAATATCATCATGAGCAAATTTTATGTAGGTTCTGAAGTTGGCCAGTTGCGCCGTGTCATGTTGCACCGCCCCAACCTCAGTCTGAAGCGTCTGACCCCTTCCAACTGCCAGGATCTGCTGTTTGACGACGTCCTGTCCGTGGAACGTGCCGGTCAGGAGCACGACAAATTCGCTCAGGTACTGCGCGATCAGAATGTCGAAGTCTTCCTCCTGACCAATCTGCTGGCGGAAACCCTGGACGTGCCGGAAGCCAAAGCCTGGCTGCTGCAACACCAGGTCTCCGACTATCGCCTCGGCACTGCCCTGGCCAACGACGTGCGCTGCTTCCTGGCGGACATGCCTCACCGCGAGCTGGCCCGCATCCTCTCCGGCGGCCTCACCTACTCCGAGATGCCCTACAGCGGCGTCAACATGGTGGTCGGCATGCATGCCCCGACCGATTTCATCATCGAACCGCTGCCCAACCACCTCTTCACCCGCGACACCTCCTGCTGGGTCTATGGCGGCGTCTCCATCAACCCCATGGCCAAGGCCGCCCGTCGTCGCGAGACCAACCACGTGAAGGCCATCTACCGCTGGCACCCGCAGTTTGCCGGTCAGGAGTTCATCAAGTACTTCGGTGACGAGGAGCGCGACTACGACAACTCCACCATCGAAGGGGGCGACGTTCTGGTCATCGGCCGTGGCGCCGTGCTCATCGGCATGTCCGAGCGCACCACGCCGCAAGGGGTGGAGCATCTGGCCCGCAGCCTGTTCAAGCACGGTCAGGCCAAGCAGGTCATCGCCATGGAGCTGCCGAAACACCGTAGCTGCATGCACCTCGACACCGTCATGACCCACATGGATGTCGACACCTTCTCCGTCTATCCGGAAGTCATCCGTAAGGATGTGAACTGCTGGAGCCTGACCCCGGGCGGTGCCACCGGGATGAACATCAAGGAAGAGGGTTACTTCGTGACCGCCATCGAGAAGGCGCTGGGGGTGGATCAGCTCAGGCTCATCACCACCGGCGGCGACAGCTTCGAGGCCGAGCGGGAGCAGTGGAACGACGCCAACAACGTGCTGACCGTGCGCCCCGGCGTGGTGGTGGGTTACGAGCGCAACACCTACACCAACGAGAAGTACGACAAGGCCGGCATCACTGTGCTGCCCATCCCGGGTGAAGAGCTGGGACGTGGCCGCGGCGGCGCCCGCTGCATGAGCTGCCCGATGGAACGTGACGGCATCTGACAAGACGGCGTGGCGCCGGCAGAGGCTGGCGCCACACACACCCGAACTCGAGAGTAACACCCATGAAAAAACCAACTGTCGTCGTCGCCCTGGGGGGCAATGCCCTGCTCCGCCGCGGTGAACCTCTGGAAGCCGACATCCAGCGCAAGAACATCGCCACCGCCGCCAAGACCATCGCCCGCATCGCCGAGGATTACAACGTGGTGCTGGTGCACGGCAACGGCCCGCAAGTCGGCCTGCTGGCCCTGCAGAACAGCGCCTACACCAAGGTCTCCCCCTATCCCCTGGATGTGCTGGGTGCCGAGTCCCAGGGCATGATCGGCTACATGCTGATCCAGGAGTTGAAGAACCTGATGCCGAGCCGCAACGTCACCGCGCTGCTGACCCAGGTGCAGGTTGATCCCCAGGATCCGGCGTTTGCCAACCCGACCAAGTTTATCGGCCCCGTCTACGAAGAGGCGGAAGCCCGCACCCTGGCTGCCGAGAAGCACTGGGTGGTCAAGGCCGACGGCAAGTTCTTCCGCCGTGTGGTGCCGTCCCCGCTGCCCCAGCGCATCGTCGAAGGCGACGCCATCGAAACCCTGATTGCCCAGGGTCACCTCATCATCTGTACCGGTGGTGGTGGTATCCCGGTGACCTGGGATGGCCAGAGCCTGACCGGCATCGAGGCCGTCATCGACAAGGACATGTCTGCCGCCTACCTGGCCAAGCAGATCAAGGCCGACGCCCTGCTGATCCTGACCGACGCCGATGCAGTGTATCTGGATTGGGGCAAGCCGACCCAGCGTCCGCTGCGGGTCACCAGCCCGGACGAGCTGGCCGGGGTCAAGTTCGACGCCGGCTCCATGGGGCCCAAGGTCGAAGCCTCCTGCGAATTCGTCAAGGCGACCGGCGGCATGGTCGGCATCGGCTCCCTGGAAGATGGCCTCGCCATCCTCAAGGGGGAAGCCGGCACCAACATCGTCGCCACCAATACCGTCAATGCCTGAGCCAAGGCTCTGGTCTGAACAACTGCGTAGTCAATGACACTGCCAAATTGGTCTGAACAAATATAGAGAGAACTCATCATGGCTTTTAATCTGCGTAACCGTAACTTCCTGAAACTGCTGGACTTCACCCCGCGCGAAATCCAATACATGATCGATCTGGCCATCGACCTGAAGAAAGCCAAATACGGTGGCTATGAGCGCAAGCATCTGGTCGGCAAGAACATTGCCCTGATCTTCGAGAAGACCTCCACCCGCACCCGCTGTGCGTTTGAAGTGGCAGCCTTCGACCAGGGCGCCCAGGTCTCCTACCTCGGCCCGAGCGGTTCCCAAATCGGTCACAAGGAGTCCATGAAGGACACCGCCCGGGTGCTGGGCCGCATGTATGACGGCATCGAATACCGCGGCTACGGCCAGGAGATCGTCGAAGAGCTGGGGGCCCACGCCGGTGTGCCGGTCTGGAACGGCCTGACCAACGAATTCCACCCGACCCAGATCCTGGCGGACTTCATGACCATGCTGGAGCACGGCAAGGGCAAACGTCTGGATCAGATCAAGTTCGCCTACCTGGGTGACGCCCGCAACAACATGGGCAACTCCCTGATGGTGGGTGCCGCCAAGATGGGCATGGACATCCGTCTGGTGGCGCCGAAAGCCTTCTGGCCGGAAGAGGAGCTGGTTGCCACCTGCCGCCTCATCGCCGAAGAGACCGGTGCGCGCATCCACCTGACCGAAGACGTGAAAGAGGGTGTGCTGGGTGCCGACTTCCTCTACACCGACGTCTGGGTCTCCATGGGTGAAGCGAAGGAAGCCTGGGATCAACGGGTGAAACTGATGACCCCGTATCAGGTCAACATGGACGTCATCAACGCGACCAAGAACCCGGATGTAAAGTTCATGCACTGCCTGCCGGCGTTCCACAACGACGAGACCACCATGGGCAAGGAAGTAGCCGACAAATATGGCATGAAGGGCCTGGAAGTGACCGAGGACGTGTTCGAATCCGAGCACAGCATCGTGTTCGACGAGGCGGAAAACCGGATGCACACCATCAAGGCAGTGATGGTGGCTACGCTGGGCGACTGACGTCGTCAGTGGTGCCGGGGGGTGACCCCCGGCTTTTCAACCATGTGACAGCGGCATAATACCTCCAACCCTACGACCCGCAGCCTGCATGGATACCACACCCACAGAAGGAAGCTGGACCATGACCAAATTCAAGTTCCCGTCAGCCTACACGATACTGTTTGTGCTGATCGCCCTGGTGGCCGCCCTGAGCTGGATAGTGCCGGCCGGCAAATACGAGATGACCATGAACGAGGCCCTCGGCAAGGAAGTGCCGGTGGCCGGTACCTACAAACTGGTGGATGCCAATCCCCAGGGGATCGTCGACGTGCTGCTGGCACCCATCGACGGTCTCTACAACCACGACACCTACGAGGCTGGCGCCATCGACGTCTCCCTCTTCATCCTGATCATCGGTGGCTTCCTTGGCATCGTGACCAAGACAGGTGCCATCGATGCCGGCATCGAGCGCGTCACCGATCGCCTGCGTGGCCGTGAAGAGTGGATGATCCCCATCCTGATGGCGCTGTTCGCCGCAGGGGGTACCATCTACGGCATGGCGGAAGAGTCCCTGCCATTCTACACCCTGCTGGTGCCGGTAATGATGGCCGCCCGCTTCGACCCCGTGGTCGCTGCCGCGACCGTGCTGCTGGGGGCCGGTATCGGTACCCTGGGCTCCACCATCAACCCGTTCGCCACCGTGATCGCCGCCAACGCGGCCGGCATCTCCTTCACCGACGGCATCTGGTTGCGGGTCGCCATGCTGGTGGCCGGCTGGCTGATCTGCGTGGCCTATGTGATGCGTTACGCCAAGATGGTGCGAAGCGACCCCAGCAAATCCCTGGTGGCCGACAAGTGGGAAGAGAACCGTGCCCACTTCCTCGGCAACAAGAGCGACCAGATGCTGGAGTTCACCACCACCCGCAAGATCGTGCTGGGTATCTTCGTCGCCGCCTTTGCCGTGATGATCTACGGGGTGGCCGTGCTGGGCTGGTGGATGGCGCAGATCTCCGGCGTGTTCCTGGCTGCCGCCATCATCGTCGGCGTCATCTCCCGCATGAGCGAGGAGGAGCTGACCTCCAACTTCATCGACGGTGCTCGTGACCTGCTCGGCGTGGCCCTCATCATCGGTATCGCCCGCGGTATCGTGGTGGTGATGGACAACGGCATGATCACCCACACCATTTTGCACAGTGCAGAGGGGATAGTGACCGGCCTCTCCACCATCGTCTTCATCAACGTGATGTTCGTGCTGGAAGTGGTGCTCTCCTTCCTGGTGCCCTCTTCCTCCGGTCTGGCGGTGCTGACCATGCCGATCATGGCGCCGCTTGCCGACTTCGCCAACGTGGGTCGCGAGCTGGTGGTCACCGCCTACCAGTCCGCCTCCGGCCTGGTGAACCTGGTGACCCCGACCTCCGCCGTGGTCATGGGGGGGCTGGCCATTGCCAAGGTGCCCTATGTGCGCTGGCTGAAGTGGGTGGCCCCGCTGCTCGGCATGCTGACCGTGCTGATCGTGCTCTGCCTGAGCCTGGGCGCCGTGCTGGCATGAATGCCGACAGAGATAGGGACAACAACGGGAGCCTGGGGCTCCCGTTTTTGATGGCAGGCAAGGCGGGGCGCCCGGCCTCTCCCGTGGCCTGACTCCTTGCCGCGCGGGCAACAAAAAGGCGACCCCAGGGTCGCCTTCTGGCATCCAGCAGGGGTCAGCGGGCGTTTTCCAGGGTGCGCACCACGGCGGCGTGAGCCTGGCGGGTTCGGCTGATGTGGCGCGGGGCGATCAGTACCACGTCGTTGCCGGCCACGGCCCCCAGGATCTCGGGATTGGCGTTGCGATCCAGCAGGCGAGCCACCACGGTAGCGGCCCCCGGGGTGGTATGCACCAGCACCATCTGCTGGTTGTGGACCACGGCGCGCACCATGTCGTGGATGGAGCGGGTGCTGCCGGCGGGCTCCAGCTGCTCGTCCACCAGGGTGTAGACCTTCTTGCCGTTGGCGTTCTGGGCCTTGGCGACCCCGAGACGGCGCAGCAGGCGGGAGATGGTGGACTGGCTGATGTCCGCAAAACCGCGGGCGGAGAGCTCGCGGCGGATCTCCTCCTGGGTGCTGTAACAGTGCTGGCCGATGATCTGGCGGCAGGCGTCGAGCTGGGCCAGGTCGGACTCTGGTTCTGCTGGGCGGCTGAGGGTGTTGACCATGGCGACTTCCTTTGGCGATGAGCGATGGCGGTCTCGCCCAGTCTGTCGTTCCGGCTTTTCATAGCGAAAAACACTAATGAGGAGCACTCAAGCAGGGGATGAGCGAGGTATATCCATTACGGGATGGCAAATTATAACCAAAGGGGGAATAAGTGATGTGACAGGGTTCAAAAATGGGCCCGATGGGGCCCACATGGATATCCTTTGTCGGCAGGAAATCAGTAGCGTTCGCTGACGATGTCCTGGGTGAAGGACTTCTCGCAGTATTTGCACTTCATCCGCACCGCCCCTTTCACCTCGCGCACCCGGAAGTAGCTCTCCACCGGTTCGTTGTGGGAGATGCAGTTGGAGTTGGGGCAGTGGAAGACCCCTTCGATGAACTCCGGCAGCGCCAGTTGGTGCTTCTTCACCACCACGAAGTCTTCGATGATGTTGACGGTCGCCTTGGGGGCGAACAGGGCGAGCTGGTTGGCCTGCTGCTCGGTCAGACGGGTGTTCTCGATCTTGATGAGATCCTTCTTGCCGAGGGCGCCGGATTTGAGGTTGAAGCCGACGGTGATCCGCTCCTGGGTCTCGATCAGCTGGAACAGCTTGAGGATCTTGATGCCCTGGCCGGCGGGGACGTGGTCGATGACGGAGCCGTGGCGGATGGCTTCGACTTGCAGTTGGTTCTTCTCGGACATGATGTTCCCCTTTCCCTTAGACGGTTTCGTTCAGTACCAGTGCCAGCAGTGCCTGGCGGGCATAGACCCCGTTCTCCGCCTGCTGGAAGTAGTAGGCGTGGGGGGTCTTGTCGACGGCGACCTCGATCTCGTCAACCCGGGGCAGGGGATGGAGGATCTTCATGGTGGGCTTGGCCCCTTCCAGGGTCGCCAGCTCCAGCACGAACTTGGCGGCCATGTGCTTGTACTCGGTCTCGTCGAAGCGCTCCTTCTGGACGCGGGTCATGTAGAGGATGTCGAGCTCCGGCATCACCTCTTCCATGGTCTCGTGCACGCTGAAGCGGATGCCTTTCTCTTCCAGCTCCTCGCAGAGGTAGTCCGGCATGGCCAGGGCTTCCGGGGAGATGAAGAAGAAGCGGCAGTTGAACAGGCTCAGGGCCTGGGCCAGGGAGTGGACGGTGCGGCCGTACTTCAGGTCACCGACGAAGGCGACGTTGAGGCCGTCCAGCTTGCCTTGGGTCTCGTGGATGGAGAAGAGGTCGAGCAGGGTCTGGGTGGGATGCTGGTTGGAGCCGTCACCGCCGTTGATGACCGGCACCCGGGAGAACTCGGAGGCCAGACGGGCTGCCCCTTCCTTCGGGTGGCGCATCACCACCGCATCGGTGTAGGAGCTGATGATCTTGATGGAGTCGGCCAGAGTCTCGCCCTTCTTGGCGCTGGTGTTGCCGCCGTCAGCGAAGCCGATGATGTTGCCGCCCAGGCGCTGGACCGCGGTCTCGAAGGAGAGACGGGTGCGGGTGGAGGCTTCGAAGAAGCAACTGGCGACCAGCTTGTCTTTCAGCAGGCGGCTGTCGGGTTCGGCCTTCAACCGCTGTGCGGTGGCGACCACCAGTTCCATGTCGGACCGGGTCAGATCCGAGATGGAGATGACGTGTTTGTTATAGAGTGGATTGGTCATCGTCTGCATTCCCTTTGGCATCAATGAAGGTTTTTCCGGCACAAAAAAAAGCCCCTGAAACAGGGGCTCTTTTCAAAAAAAACGGGGGATCTGTGGGACGGGAACCGGAAACAACGGGGCCGCTCTGGTGCGCTCCACCCGTCTGCAAGGCTGCTTTTTTCATCAAAAACGGCATTGTCCTGTCCCGACCTTTTTCAAAACCGCACCGATTATAGGGCTGGTTTTTGAATTGTCAAAAATTTATTTCAGAGGCAGGATTTGGCCAGAAAAACGTTTAAGTGTCGCGAACTGGTCGACAAATCCAGAGTGCGTGCTGCGCCTGCAAGGGGGCGCCATCGGCGGCCATGCTGCGCAGGTAGCCGAGCCTGTGGTGCCCCTCCAGCAGGCAGTAGGGATGGGGCAGGGGGTGACCGTCCGGGTAGCAGGTTCCCGGGGCGGTGGCGAGGACGATGACAGGCTCGGACCAGGTGCCCCGGCGCAGCATGTCATCGCCGAGCCAGGAGCGGCGCACGTAGCGGTTGCTGCGCAGCATCTCGCCCCAGCGATCGATCACCTCCATGTGGCGGGAGTCTATCTGCTCGATAATCTGCGCGGTGGGCCAGTGCTCGCACTCAAACTGGTGGCTGGCGAGATCGATAAAGCTCCAGTTGGATTCAAAACCGCGCCAATGACGGTAAATCCACTGGGCGAGCACATTGGAGGGAATGGAGGGCACCAGGGGAGAGACTCTGTCCAGATAGTCGGCCAGGGTCTCCGTCTTGCGCTCATCCCGGAAGTTGAGGGGCGCAAGCTGTTGCAGCAGTCGGTAATTGAGCATGGGCAGCCTCCCTGAGCCTGGTTTCACCCTACCCCCATTTGTGTCCCATTCCTACCCCGTCGGGGCTGCAAATACAGCAGCTTACCCCCGCTCCTTGTTGGAATTGCGGGGATCTGCTCGTCATTTGTTCGATCGCATCGAAAGTGAGAAAAAAAGCCTTTACCTTTGACCTCCGCTTTGTATACTACGCCTCGTTTGTTGCAGGGGCGTAGTTCCAATTGGTAGAACAGCGGTCTCCAAAACCGATGGTTGCGGGTTCGAGTCCTGCCGCCCCTGCCATTTTTCAGAAAGGCCAGCTCATTGAGCTGGCCTTTCGCATTTCCGGCGTTTGCCACCGCCTCCGTTAGCCTCTTTTCCCCGCTTCGCCGCTGCCATTTCTGCCAATGGAGGCCGCTTTTCCCCTGTGCTACACCTTGCTTCCTGCCAGATGGCGCCCTCAGGCGCATCGCATCCGGCGGGCCCAAGGCGCTTCAACAAGGAGAGAGCGATGAACAAGGCAGTGGATACGCGTCACCCCCATGCCCATGCCGGTGGCTGGGTCCCCCGGGATCAGGCCCATGTGGCGCGCTGGGTACAGCGGCTGCGTCAGGCGGTCACCCGCCAGCCTCGCCCGCTGGTGGCCCCGATCGCCGGATTGAAGGCGCTGGTGGAGCAGGATCCTCTCCTGCATCAGCAGGCCCAGGGGATGTTTGACGAGGCGTGGCAGCACGAGCACAGCACGCCGCTCGGTCAGGTCCAGGTGCGCAGCTTCGATGAGTTCCTGCAGCTGCTCAACGGCATCATGACCACGGCCCCGGAAGCCTATCAGGATGTGCAGACCCAGGAGCCCGCCGGGCTGATCGGATTCCCCATCAATGCCCTGCTCAACTGGCCCATGGCGACGGCCGCCGGGTACGACTTTTTCGCCAATGCGCTGGTGAACCAGCAATTGCGCAAGATCCTCGGTTACTGGGCCGACTTCCTGCAAAGTCCCGCGTTCCGTTATGTGCTGACCGAGTCGGTGAGCCCCCTGGATCGCCAGACCCTGATCGTCCCCTGGCTGGGTGACGTGGCGAAACGGGAGATGGTCAAGGTGGCGCAGGGGGCGCTCGGGGCCGGCGACAACCCCACCCCAGAGCGCTTCGAGGGGATCTTCCACACCGCGCAGGGAGAGGAATACGAGGGCTTCGCCAGCTGGGACGACTTCTTCACCCGCCGCTTCTGCCCCGGCGTGCGGCCGGTGACGGCCCCGGACGATGACAGCGTGATCGCCAACGCCTGCGAGTCGGCCCCGCTGCAGGTGGTGACCGGGGTAAGACGGCAGGACGCCTTCTGGCTCAAGGGGCAGCCCTATTCCCTGGACAACCTGCTGGACTTCGACCCGCGCGCCGCCGCGTTCGAGGGGGGCACCCTCTATCAGGCCTTCCTCAGCGCCCTCAGCTATCACCGCTGGCACAGCCCGGTGAGCGGCACGGTGCGCTCGGTCAAGGTGGTCAACGGCAGCTACTACCTGGCCAACCGCCACCAGGGTTTCGACAGCCCGGCGGGGCCCGACCCCAGCGCCCCGAACCAGTCCCAGCCCTTCCTCACCGCGGTGGCGACCCGGGCACTCATCTTCATCGAGGCGGACAACCCCAAAATCGGCCTGATGTGCGTGGTGCCGGTGGGCATGGCCGAGGTGTCGAGCTGCGAGGTGACGGTGCAGCCGGGGCAGCGGATCGCGAAGGGGGAGCAGCTCGGCATGTTCCACTTCGGCGGCTCCACCCACTGCCTGCTGTTTCGCCCCGGTGTCGAGCTGGCGTTCGACTTCTACGGCCAGCAGCCGGGGCTGGAGGCGACCAACCCGAGGATCAACACGGCGCTGGCGCGGGTCAAATAACCCAGCCGCCGGACAGTAAAGGCCGCCCTTGAGGCGGCCTTGTTGTTGCGAATCCCTCAGGGTTGTCGTTGCAGCAGGAGATCCAGATAGGCGCCTTCGATCAACCGGGAGGGTTCGATACCGAGACGCGCCATGATGTCGTGAGCTTCCTGCATCCCCACCTCGAGCGGCTCGTCATCTTCCAGCACCACTTCCAGTTCGAGGAAGTGACCCAGCCCTTCAACCCGGTCGAGATGGATCCGGGTTCTGCCCACCAGAAACAGGGTCCGCTGTTTTCGCACTCTGCCAATCTGGCCGCAAGCCAGGGTGAGCGTTTCCCGCAGCTTGTCCGGCTCGTTCGTTGGCGTGATGTGGTAGTAGCTCTCCTTCGGACCCTGTTGATCAGGCCTGCGGTAGAAGATGAGCTGGCCTGCCGACGGGGAGAGCGTCCGCAATTTGAAGCGGCCCGATTCACAGCGAAAGAAGGTATCGTCCTGGGCGATGTCGACGGGGCCCTTGTCGGCGATGGCCGCGGCTCTGGGGATAAGGTCATCGACCCCGGCTATGCGGGCTTTGATCTCGATATTTCGTGGCATGGCAGCGGGTTCTCCTTGAAAACGGGATACCCAATCTAGCACAGCCCACGTTGCCGAGAGGGGGGCAACAGGGGGAGCACCAACTCGGTTCCTGATGGATGCTCAACCCTGCCCGCCAACCCTCTTTGCAGACGCCTGAAGCCGCCCTCAAGAGACAGGTCAGCGGGTGCTGGCCTGCTCTGCCGGTGCCTGCCCGTCATCCGCGATATGACCTCATGGCCGCCTTAGGGCGGCCTTGTGGTGCCTGCGGGTGTCAGCATGGAATAGTGAGCAGTCTGTTGCTGGTAGTGTGTTCTGTTGTTGATAGATGAAAAAATATCAGGATTCACTAAAGACCGTTCATCATTGTGCCGATAGAACTACCAAGATGGGGGTATTCCCGGCCCCCGGCTACCACAAGGATTCGTTGTCATGACTCTCTCGTTGCGCGGCAAGCTGCTCGCGGCCAGCCTGGGGGTAGTGCTGCTGATGGCAGCCCTGCTCGGTATTGTCGCCTTCCACACCCTCAAATCCCGCACCCTTGACGCCATCCAGAGCGAGGCGGTCAACTACGGCCACGCCCACTCGGTGGCCATCGGCAACTGGCTGGAGGATCGCAAGCACGCGGTCGACGCCCTGGCCGCCGTCATTGCGCGCGACCCCGACACGGCCCTGGTGCCCCACCTGTTGCAGACCCGCACCTCCGGCGGTTTCGGCCTCACCTATTTTGGTTCGGCGCAGGGGGAGATGACCCGCCACGATCCCGCCCTCAACACCGCCAACTATGACCCCAGGGCCCGCCCCTGGTACCAGAACGCCGACAAGGCGGGCAAGCTCATCGTCACGCCGCCCTATGTCAGCGTGACCATGCAGCAGATGGTGGTGACCCTGGCCGAGCCGGTGAGCCACCAGGGCCGGGTGATCGGGGTGGCCGGGGCGGATCTCTCCCTTGACGCCCTCATCGACGAGGTGCTGGCCATGAAGGTGCAGGGGGAGGGCTACGCCATGCTGCTCGATCGCACCGGCCTCATCGTCGGCCACCCGAACAAGGAGCTGGCGCTCAAGCAGGTGGCGGAGCTGGATCCCGGCCTCACCGGGGCGGCGCTGGATGCGTGGAGCCGCGACGGCGAACTGCACGGCGCCAACCTGAACGGGCGCGAGGTGCTGCTCTCGGTGCAGGGCGTGCCCGGCACCGACTGGCTGCTCGCCATGGTGATGTACAAGGAGGTGCTGGAGGCGCCGCTCGCCTCCCTGCTGTGGCAACTGGTGGGGCTGACCCTGGTGCTGCTGCTGGTGTTCGGTGCCCTGCTCATCGCCATGTTCAACTACCTGTTCGCGGATCTGGGACGGGTCTCCAGGGCGCTCGCCGACATTGCCCACGGGGAGGGGGATCTCACGGTGCAGATCGCCACCCGCAGCCAGGATGAGGTGGGGCAGCTGGCCCAGAACTTCAACCAGTTCGTGGCGCGACTGCACGGCATTGTCAGCCGGTTGCGGGACGTCACCGTCGAGCTGGCGGCCCAGTCCCGCACCCAGGCGGCGGGGGCCGAGGCCCGCAGCCAGCGGGTGCGCCAGCAGCAGGACGAGATCGTCATGGTAGCGACCGCAGTGACCGAGATGGCCTCCGCCACCCAGGAGATCGCCGGCAACGCCGAGTTTGCCGCCAACACCGCCGGCGATGCGGTGCGCCTCGCGGTGGCCGGCCAGTCCCAGGTCGGCCAGAGCCAGCGCAGCATCACGGGGCTGGCGGGGGAGGTCACCGACGCCAGCCAGACCATCCACGAGCTGGATGGCCACGCCCAGCAGATCAGCGGCATTCTGGCCACCATCAGCGGCATCGCCGAGCAGACCAATCTGCTGGCCCTGAACGCCGCCATCGAGGCGGCTCGGGCCGGGGAGCAGGGGCGCGGCTTTGCTGTGGTGGCGGACGAGGTGCGGGTGCTGTCGCGCCGCACTCACGACTCCACCGCCGAGATCCAGCAGATGATCGAGGCGCTGCAGCAGACCACCCGCAAGGCGGTGGGCGGCATGGAGACCAGTCGCCAGCTGGCGGGCACCAGCGTGGAGGACGCCGAAGCGGCGAATCTCAGCCTGGGCAGGATCAACGAAGCCATCGGCGCCATCAGCGACATGGCGACCCAGATAGCGGCGGCGGCCGAGGAGCAAACCTCGGTGACCGGCGAGATCAGCCGCAACACAGAGAATATCCGCCACGTCTCCCAGGCGCTGGCGGCCCAGGCCGGCGAAGAGGCCGCCCAGGCGGCCCAGCTCAAGTCTCTCACCGAGCGGCTAGAGCAGGAGATCGGGCGCTTCCGGCTCTAGGCTGCGACCCGGATGTGACAAAGGCGACCCCGGGGTCGCCTTTATTCATCCTGTGTATGGATATTAATTCGTCATGCACCCGCTGAATAATGCCGGGTCCTGGCCCTGCAACGGGCGCAGGCAGAGGCTCAGAGGGGCTTGATGTAGCTGTAGAACTCGTTGTCCCGCTGGTAGCCGTGCCCTTCGTAGAGGGCCTGAGCCTGTCGGTTGTCGGTGGCGGTGCTCAGCATCAGGAAGGCGGCGCCCGTCTCCTGGCCGTGGCGATCGGCCCGCGCCAGCAGCGCCTGGGCCACCCCCTGCTGGCGGGCCGCCGGCGCCACGAACAGATCGTACAGCAGCCAGACGGGCTTCAGGGCGAGGGAGCAGAACAGGGGATAGAGGTGGGCAAATCCCAGCACCACTCCCGCCTCGCTCTGGGCCACGAAGAGCACCGACTCCCCGGCGGTGCAGCGCTCCAGCAGGAAGGCTTCGGCAGCCTCGGGCCGGGCAGGCAGCCGGTAGAACGCCCGGTATTCCACGAACAGGGGGGTGACCCGGGGAATGTCACCGGGGGTGGCCTGGAAGATCCTCATGGGGCGTTCCCCGCCGGATCCTGGCTGACCCAGATCAGCCGGTCGGTGGCAAAGCCGAGCCCCCGGGCCCGCTCGACCAGGGCCTCTACCTTCTCTTTGGGGGGATGGGGCGTGCGGGAGAGGATCCAGAGGTACTGGAGGTTGTAACTGCTCACCAGGGAGAGGTCATAGTCCGTCGCCAGCACGTTGTAGCTGCCGTAGAAGGGGCCGAAGAAGCTCACCTTGAGGCGCCCCTCGTCGCTGTCGCCCACGAAGTAGGCGCGCCCCTCGGCCTCGCGCCACTCCCCCTGTTCGTCCTGCCCCCGGTTGATCACCCTGACACCGCCGTCATCCCGCAGGCTGTAGGTGGCGGTGACCCGGTTCAGGCCGCGCTCGAAACCGTGATCGAGGCGAGCCACCTCGTACCAGGTGCCCAGGTAGCGGTCGAGCTGGAAGGGCTTGACCACCTGGTGTCCCGGTGGAATGCCGGTGCAGGCGGTGGCCAGCAGGGTCAGAACGAGCAGGATCAGTGTGCGCATGTCATCCCTCCACGATACGCAGTTGTCCCGAGCGGAAGCGTGCCGCGTGTTCGCTCGGGGTGTTGCCAAAGAAGCGTTTGTATTCGCGACTGAACTGGGAGCCGCTCTCGTAGCCTACCTTGTCCGCCGCCACCCCGGCCTTGAGGCCGTCGTGCAGCATCATCAGCCGCGCCCGGTGCAGGCGCAGGGTCTTGATGTACTGCAGGGGCGAGGTGGCGGTGGCCGCCTTGAAGTGGTGGTGGAAGGCCGAGACGCTCATGTTCGCCTCCCGGGCCAGCTCCTCCACCGTCAGGTTCTCGGTAAAGCGCTGCTCCATGATACGCAGCACCCGGGCTATCTGGCTCACCTGGCTGTGACGGCTGGCCATGGCCAGCAGGGCGGGGGCACCCCCTTCGTGCAGGGCGTGGAACAGGATCTCGCGCACGATCTGGGGCCCCAGCACCCGGGCGTGGAGCGGTTTGTCCATCACGTCGATGAGGCGCTCCACCGCGCAGAGCATGGTCTCGGAGAGGGGCACGGAGACGACGCCGCGACCCGGCTCCGCCGGGGCGGGGGCCGCGTCCCCCATCTCCAGCAGCAGGGCCTGCAGCGCCGCCACGTCGATCTCCACCGAGAGCCCCACCAGAGGGGATTCGGGGGAGGCGAAGCACTCGCACTCGCAGGGCAGCGGCAGGGTCATCATCAGGTAGTGCTCGGGGTCGTAGCGGAAGGTGAAGTCCGAGAGATAGCCCACCTTGTGCCCCTGCAGGATGATGATCATGCGCGGGCGGTAGAGCACCGGGATGCGGTCGTGATGCTCCGTGGTGTAGATGAGGTGCACGCCGGGCACGGGGGCGGCGGTGATCCCCGGGTGGGGTGCCAGGGCGGCGAGCCGGCTGGCGAGGGCGGACTGGTGGGTCGCCGCGATGGGCTGATTTGTACTCATTTATCCAGGCTCAGTAGAAATAGGCAAGAAATCGGCAGAAAGCTCCCTTGATGGTAGGAGGTTATAAGAGAAAAATGCAACCCATACCTTACCGACTACGACCACCCCGGGAGATCCCATGAACAACTTCATCCTGCACACCCCCACCAAGGTACTGTTCGGCAAGGGCCAGGTGGCCCAGCTGCGCGGCCAGATCCCCAGCGACGCCCGCATCCTCGTCACCTACGGCGGTGGCAGCGTGGTGCGCAGCGGTCTGCTGGACCAGATCCGCCGCGAGCTGGCCGGCCTGACCCTGTTTGAATTTGGCGGCATCGAGCCCAACCCCACCTACGAGACCCTGATGGGCGCGGTCGAGTTGGCCCGCGCCGAGAAGGTCGACTTCCTGCTGGCAGTGGGCGGCGGCTCCGTGCTGGACGGCTCCAAGTTCATCGCCGCGGCCGCTCACTACGATCCGGCCAGGGATCCCTGGCACATCCTCGAGACCGTCGGGGGCGAGGTGGCCTCCGCCATTCCCCTGGGCAGCGTGCTGACCCTGCCGGCCACCGGTTCCGAGATGAACATGGGCGCCGTCATCACCCGCAAGAGCACAGGGGACAAGCAGCACTTCTTCTCGCCCTTCGTGATGCCGCGCTTCGCCGTGCTCGACCCCGTGCTCACCTACACCCTGCCCGCCCGTCAGGTGGCCAATGGGGTGGTGGATGCCTTCATCCACACCCTGGAGCAGTACCTCACCTACCCGGTGGATGCCAAGGTGCAGGATCGCTTTGCAGAAGGGCTGCTGCTGACCCTGGCGGAAGAGGGGCCCAAGGCGCTGGTGGAGCCGGAAAACTACGACGTGCGTGCCAACATCATGTGGAGCGCCACCCTGGCACTGAACGGCCTGATCGGAGCCGGCGTGCCCCAGGACTGGGCCACCCACATGCTGGGCCACGAGATCACCGCCCTGCACGGTCTGGACCACGCCCAGACCCTGGCGGTGGTGCTGCCCGCCCTGCTGCAGGCCAAGCGCGAGCAGAAGCGCGCCAAGCTGCTGCAATACGCCGAGCGGGTCTGGGATCTGCGCAGCGGCAGTGACGAGGAGCGTATCGACGGGGCCATCGCCGCCACCCGCGACTTCTTCGAGCGGATGGGGATCAAGACCCGGCTGCGGGATTACGTGGCCGACGCCCGGATCGACGCCCTGCTGGCCAAGCTCGAAGAGCACGGCATGACCGCCCTGGGTGAGCACGGCGACATCGACCTGGCCCAGAGCCGGCATATTTATGAGGCGGCCTGGTAAGCAGAGCGCGCCTGAAACGGGCCGCAGGCCCGGTTGCACCAGGGGGCCCGAACCCGCCAGCAGGCGGGGACGCGGCCCCCTGATCGTTGCAAAATGGTTACTTTTTCCCTTTTCATCTCATCAGATGAGCCAACGGCAGATTTCGTAAGAACAAAAAACGCTAAGGTAGAGGCCGGGTTAAACATTTTTTTTGACTGGTTGGATCACTTTTTTTAGCGCTTTTTGCTGGTATAAGCCCCTAATTTGGTTTGTTTTTTTTAATCATGGTCCGGGATGGGCTGAATTCTGTACCCGCCCGACCGGGGCCGTGGTTGTAATAAAACTCCAAAATTTGATACTAATCACCCTCGCGCCTGAAAAGCGGGGGCCTGACCGTGACAGGAGGTCGAGGTGAAGCCTGCTGATTTTCATAACAAAGGGCCCGTGACCTGCACTTTGATCATGCCTTGTCCCCTCAGACATGAGAGACTTGGCGATGATTGTTTATTAACCATCAGGGAATAGTCATGCAGATTGGAATACCGAGAGAGAGTCTCGCCGGTGAGACCCGGGTCGCAGCGACCCCGGCCACTGTCGAGCAGCTGAAAAAGCTCGGCTTCGAGGTTGCCATCGAGGCCGGTGCCGGCCTGCGAGCCAGCTTCGATGATGCCGCCTTCGAGGCTGCCGGTGCCAGCGTGGTACCGAACGTCTGGCAAGCCGACCTTGTCTTCAAGGTCAACGCGCCGACCGAGGCCGAAATCGCACAAATTAAGGATGGTGCCACCCTGGTGAGCTTCATCTGGCCCGCCCAGAACCCCGAGCTGGTCAAGAAGCTTTCCGAGCGCAACATCAATGTGATGGCGATGGACATGGTGCCGCGGATCTCCCGTGCCCAGTCCCTCGACGCCCTCTCTTCCATGGCCAACATCGGTGGCTATCGCGCCGTCGTGGAAGCCGCGCACCAGTTCGGTCGCTTCTTCACCGGCCAGATCACCGCCGCCGGTAAAGTACCGCCCGCCAAGGTGCTGGTCATCGGTGCTGGTGTGGCCGGTCTGGCCGCCATCGGGACCGCCGGTTCCCTCGGTGCCATCGTGCGTGCCTTCGATACCCGTCTGGAAGTGGCCGAGCAGATCGAGTCCATGGGTGGGGAATTCCTCAAGCTGGACTTCGGCGGCGAAGATGGCGCATCCAGCGACGGTTACGCCAAGGTGATGAGCGAAGAGTTCATCAAGGCCGAGATGGAGCTGTTCGCCCAGCAGGCCAAGGAAGTGGACATCATCATCACTACCGCCCTGATCCCGGGCAAGCCGGCACCCAAGCTCATCACCAAGGAAATGGTGGACAGCATGAAGCCGGGCTCCGTCATCGTGGACATGGCGGCCCAGGCCGGCGGCAACTGCGAATACACGGTACCGGGTGAACTGCATGTCACCGACAACGGCGTCAAGGTGATCGGTTACACCGATCTGCCGGGCCGCCTGCCTGCCCAATCCTCCCAGCTCTACGGCACCAACCTGGTGAACCTGATGAAGCTGATGTGCAAGGAGAAGGACGGCAACGTCGCCATCGACTTCGAAGACGTGGTGCAGCGCAACATGACGGTGGTCCAGGCCGGTGAAGTGACCTTCCCGCCCCCCGCCATCTCCGTCTCTGCCGCCCCGCAGAAACCCGCTGCCGCCAAACCGGCCGCCAAGAAGGAAGAGGCCAAGCCCTCCAACAAGAAGTTCGTGTTCGGTGCCCTCGGCATCGCCGCCTTCGGTTGGGTGGCCGCCGTAGCGCCTGCCGCCTTCCTCTCCCACTTCACCGTCTTCATCCTGGCCTGCGTGGTCGGTTACTACGTGGTGTGGAACGTCTCTCACGCCCTGCACACGCCGCTGATGTCGGTCACCAATGCCATCTCCGGCATCATCGTGGTCGGTGCGCTGTTGCAGATTGGACAAGGGTCGACCCTGGTCACCGTGCTGGCCTTTGTCGCCGTGCTGATTGCCAGTATCAACATCTTCGGTGGCTTCACCGTCACTCAGCGCATGCTGAAGATGTTCCGTAAGGATTAAGGGGGTTTAACGTGTCTCAAGGACTGGTAACAGCATCCTATATCGTTGCCGCCGTGCTCTTCATCCTCAGTCTCGCGGGACTGTCGAAGCAAGAAACGGCCAAGCATGGCAACCTGTTCGGTATCGCGGGGATGGCCATCGCCCTGCTCGCGACCGTGTTCAACCCGGAAACCAGTGGCGTCCACTGGATCATCCTGGCCATGGCCATCGGTGGCGCCATCGGCGTGCGGCTGGCCCTCAAGGTCGAGATGACCGAGATGCCCGAGCTGGTGGCCGTGCTGCACAGCTTCGTGGGCATGGCAGCGGTGCTGGTGGGCTTCAACAGCTTCATCGATCTGCACCCCTCCGCCCCCGCTGAAGTGGTGGTCTCCGTCGGCTCCAACCTGGATGCGACCCTGGCAGCCGCCCGGGCGGCGTTCGAGCAGGCGGCAAGCGTCGCCCAGGTCGAGCACCTCTCCGGCGCCATGCTGAACATCCACCTGGTGGAAGTGTTCCTGGGCGTCTTCATCGGTGCCGTGACCTTCACCGGTTCCGTGGTGGCGTTCGGCAAGCTGCGTGGCCTCATCTCTTCCAAGCCGCTGATGCTGCCGCACCGCCACAAGCTGAACCTGCTGGCCGTGGTGGTCTCCATCGCGCTGATGATCCACTTCGTCAACGCCGGTGGCTCCACCTTCGCCCTGCTGGTGATGACCCTGATCGCCTTCGCCTTCGGCTGGCACCTGGTCGCCTCCATCGGTGGTGCGGACATGCCGGTGGTGGTCTCCATGCTGAACTCCTACTCCGGTTGGGCGGCGGCGGCGGCGGGCTTCATGCTCTCCAATGACCTGCTGATCGTCACCGGTGCCCTGGTGGGTTCCTCCGGTGCCATCCTCTCCTACATCATGTGCAAGGCGATGAACCGCTCCTTCATCTCCGTGATCGCAGGAGGCTTTGGCTCCGACGGCGTGGCCTCCACCGCCGAGCAGGAGCTGGGCGAATACCGCGAGACCAACGCCGAAGACGTGGCCGACATGCTGAAGAACGCCAGCTCCGTCATCATCACCCCAGGCTACGGCATGGCGGTGGCGCAGGCCCAGTACCCGGTGGCCGAGATCACCCAGAAGCTGCGTGATCGCGGCGTCAAGGTGCGCTTCGGCATCCACCCGGTGGCCGGTCGTCTGCCTGGTCACATGAACGTGCTGCTGGCGGAAGCGAAAGTCCCCTATGACATCGTGCTGGAAATGGACGAGATCAACGATGACTTCGCCGACACCGACGTGGTGCTGGTGATCGGTGCCAACGACACCGTCAACCCGGCCGCCATGGAAGATCCGGGCAGCCCCATCGCCGGCATGCCGGTGCTGGAAGTGTGGAAGGCGCAGAATGTCATCGGCTTCAAGCGCTCCATGAACACTGGCTACGCCGGTGTCCAGAACCCGCTGTTCTTCAAGGAGAACACCCAGATGCTGTTTGGCGATGCCAAGGCCAGCGTCGAGGCCATCCTGAAGGCGCTGTAAGCGTTGACCGGATGAGACAAAAAGGGGGCTTCGGCCCCCTTTTTTTATGACCAGAGTGGATGACCGTGGCAGGGAACAGACAGACGGTGGTGCCTGCCTGTCTGGACTGACTGGCGAGCCCTGGCTCAATTAAAGTTGAGCAAAAGCACCAAAAAACCACCTTGAAGGCCTCTCATGAGGCCTTTTTGTCATTTCAGTCGTGATTTTGCTCACATTTTGTGGTGTTGTCTCACCAGTCGGGCATAATGCCCGCGCAAAAAGCGGATTTGCTCAATTTTATTTGAGTCCGCTTCGAATATCCTTACCCAACGTTGACCGGATGACCCCATGACCGAGGTAGCTCCCTTGCGCGACGCCAGCACACTGACCGATGAAGAGCGCCATCTGATTGCCAGCTTCGAGCCTGCGGTGGCGGCGCTGTCCGCCCTGTTTGGCCCGGGCTGCGAGGTGGTGCTGCACGCCTTTGACAGTCTGCACGCCTCCGTCATCAAGATTGCCAACGGCCACATCACCGGCCGCCAGGAGGGAGCGCCGGTCACCGATTTTGCGCTCGACAAGTTGCACAGTGCCGCCGGCAGCCAGTGGAGCAGTTATTTCTCCCGCACCCGGGAGGGCACCCTGCTGAAGTCCTCGTCCATCACCATCAGCAACCGCGAGGGCAAACCCATCGGTATGCTGTGCGTGAATTTCAGCCTGGACACGCCCCTTGGCAGCCTGCTCGACACCTTTGCCCCGCCCGCAGTGCCCCCTGCCCACGGCACCGAGACCTTCGCCAGCTCGGTGGATGATCTGGTGGCGCAGGTGATCGCCAAGGTGGACAGGGATCCCGGGCTGGGCAGCAGCGTGCGCAACAAGGCGATCGTGCACCGGCTCTACGACATGGGCATCTTCGAGATCAAGGATGCCGCCCAACTGGTGGCCGAGCTGCTCGGCATCTCCCGCCATACCGTTTACCTGCATATCCGCAATCACAAGGCGGAACTGGCCGAACAACAATGACGAGCCCGCACGCGGGCGCCATGAACATGAGACACATCGCAATGAACGCACAATGGACCGACTTTATTACCCTGCTCAAGCGTGAAGTGGTGCCGGCCCTCGGCTGCACCGAGCCCATGTCGGTCGCCCTGGCGGCGGCCAACTGCCGCAAGCTGCTGGGGCAGGTACCGACCCGCACCCGCGTCTGGGTCAGCGGCAATCTGTTCAAGAACGGCATGGGGGTCGGCGTGCCCGGCACCGGCATGATCGGCCTGCCGGTGGCTGCCGCAGTGGGCATCACCGGTGGCAACCCGGATGCCGGGCTGGAGGTGCTCAAGAGCCTCACGCCGGATCAGGTCGAGGCGGCCAAGGGGCTGCTGCCCACCATAGAGGTGGATGTGAAGGATGTGCCCGACGTGCTCTACGCCGAGGTGCTGGCCGAAGTGGAGGGGCACAGCGCCCGGGTGGTGATCTGTACCGACCACACCCGCATCGTGCTGATGGAGAAGGATGGCGAGGTGCTGATGGTGCAGGACAGCGCCCCCGGGGTGCAGATCCAGCCAGCCAAGGCCGACAAGCCCGCCATGACCCTGAAGGAGATCGTGGCCTTCGCACTGGAGGTGCCGCTGGTCGAGATCGACTTCATCCGCGAGGCGGCCACCATGAACCAGGCGCTGGCGGACGAAGGGCTGCAGGGCTATGGCCTGCGCATCGGCAAGATCCTCACCGATCAGGTGGAGCGCAAGCTGCTTTCCGACGACCTGATGACCCTGGCCATGCGCCTGTCGTCTGCCGCCTCCGATGCGCGGATGGATGGCGCCATGCTGCCCGCCATGTCCAACTCCGGTTCCGGCAACCAGGGCATTGCCGCCACCATGCCGGTGGTCGCCGCCGCCCGCTTCCTCAAGGCCGATGACGAGCAGCTGGCCCGTGCCCTGGTGATGAGCCATCTGGTGGCCATCTACATCAAGGCCTACCAGAACAAGCTCTCCGCCCTGTGTGCAGCCAGTACCGCCGCCATGGGATCGGGGGCCGCCATCACCTGGCTGCTGGGGGGCCAGTTCGAGCAGATCAGCCACTGCATCAACAACATGATTGGGGATGTTTCCGGCATCATCTGCGACGGCGCCGGCAGCGCCTGCTCCATGAAGGTCTCCACCTCCACCTCGGCGGCGGTGAAATCCTCGCTGATGGCCATCAACAACCTGCGCGTGCCCCAGAGCGAGGGGATCGTCTCGGACGATGTGGATCAGACCATCGCCAACCTGGGTCGCCTCTCCAGGGAGGGGATGCTGGATACCGACATCGAGATCATCAACATCATGCGGGCCAAGCAGCAGGGTAAGCACCAGTGACCCCGGAGTGCCGCCGTCGGCCATAAAAAAACCGGAGCCAGTGGCTCCGGTTTTTCATTGTCCGTTCGCTACTCAGCCGCGACCGAGACGGTTGTCCGGGTAGTTCTTGGCCAACACTTCGCGGGCATGCTGGGCCAGGGTCGGCATCTTCAGGGTGTCATAGGCGTTGACCATGATTTCCAGTGCCTTCTCGGTTTCCACCGTGTCGGGATAGGTCTCGACGATCAGCTTGGCGCGGTTGGCGGCGGCGATCAGGGCGTCACGCTTGACGTAGTACTCGGCTACCCCTAGGTCATAGCGGGCAAGACGGTTCTTCAGGCCGATCATGCGGGCACGGGCATCGGCTGCATAGCTGCTGTTGGGGTAGTTCTGCAGCAGGGTCTTGAAGTCCTGGAAGGCCTGACGGGCGTAGGAGGGGTCCTTGTCATCCCGATTGATGCCGAGGAAATCCTGGAAGAAGTTGTAATCCGCCGCCATGTTGGTCAGGCCGCGCATATAGAAGACGTAATCGATGTTCTTGTGCGCCGGGTTCAGGCGGATGAAACGGTCGATGTTGGCGATCGCCTGGGCGGTATCATCCTGCTTGTAGTAGGCATAGATGAGATCGAGCTGAACCTGGTTGGAGTAGGCACCGAACGGGTAACGAGAGTCCAGCGCTTCCAGCAGTTCGATGGCATTGAGGTAGTTGCCGGTATCCAGTTTGATGCGGGCTTTCTGGTACAGAACTTCCGGCGGTTCGTCGGGAACCTTGGGTTTGGTGCTGGAACAGCCAGTGATCAGGGTAGCGACCAAGGCGAGCGACATCAGCAGGTGAGACTTCTTTCCCATCAACAACATCCGGTCCATTTCCACGAAATTGGCAAAGTATCCGTTATGCTTGGCTAAAAGAAAAGCTAGAATACCCGGATTATTTCGAATTGATACCCCCGCTCAAGAGACCATACATGAGCCAGCATATTGAACTGACAGGCGAATTTCAGGATCACCAATTCGGGCAACGACTAGACCAGGCCCTGGCCGAATTGTTTCCCGACTACTCCCGGACCCGCATCAAGGAGTGGATTTTACAGGACAGAGTGACCCTGGACGGTCAGGTTGCCAATACCCCGCGCGAGAAAGTGGTGGCCGGGCAGCAGGTACATGTGAATGTGGAACTGGCAGACGACACCCGCTGGGATGCCCAGAACATCGAGCTGAACATTGTCTATGAAGATGAACACATCCTGGTGATCGACAAGCCGGCCGGCCTGGTGGTTCACCCGGGCGCCGGTACGCCGGACGGCACCGTGCTCAACGCCCTGCTGCACCGCTACCCCGGCATCGCCGAGGTCCCCCGTGCCGGTATCGTGCACCGTCTGGACAAAGACACCACGGGGTTGATGGTGGTCGCCAAGACCATTCCCGCCCAGACCCACCTGGTGGAAGCCCTGCAGGCACGCCAGATCACCCGTGAGTACGAGGCGATTGCCATCGGTCACATGACCGCCGGCGGCACCGTCGATGCCCCCATCGGTCGTCACCCGACCCAGCGTACCCACATGGCTGTGGTGCCCAACGGGCGCGAGTCCGTCACCCACTACCGGGTGCACGAGAAGTTCCGTGGTCACACCCGTCTGCGGTTGCGCCTGGAAACCGGCCGTACCCACCAGATCCGTGTCCACATGGCCCACATCAAGCATCCGCTGGTGGGGGATCCCGCCTACGGTGGCCGTCTGCGTCTGCTGCGCAACGCCACCCCCGAACTGACCGAGGCCCTGCGCGGTTTCCACCGTCAGGCGCTGCACGCCACCATGCTGAAGCTGGCGCACCCCATCACGGGTGAAGTGATGGAGTGGCACTCCCCCACGCCGCAGGACATGGTGGCGCTGATGGAAGTGCTGCGGGCGGATACCCTGGCCAATCCGGACGATCTGGTCTGGAACTGATCCCGAGGGCGGCCTTGCGACGATTCCTGCCGTAACCTGCCCTCCATGATCTGATGCGGGGCCCCTTGACTGGTTGCAGCCAAGGGGCCCCGTTTTCATATGAACGAAAGGAGCCACAGATGAACTGGATCACACCCGACTGGCCCGCGCCGGGCAATGTCAGGGCTCTCTCGACCACCCGGGACGGCGGCATCAGCGAAGGGGTTTTTGCCGGCCTGAACCTCGGGGCCCATGTGGGCGATGCACCGGCCAGGGTCGAGGCCAACCGCGCCCGACTGCAGCAGGTGGCGGGGATCCCCGACACTCTCAACTGGCTCAACCAGGTACATGGCATCGCCGTCCATCCGGTGAGCGACCGTTATGAGCGCGCACCGGATGCCGATGCCGCCTGTGCTCATGAGGCGGGGCAGGCCTGCATCGTGATGACTGCCGACTGCCTGCCGGTGCTGTTCTGCGATCGGGCAGGCACCGTAGTGGCGGCGGCCCATGCCGGCTGGCGCGGACTGCAGGGGGGCGTATTGGAGGCAAGCATCGCCGCCATGGGCTGCGAGCCTGGCGAGATCCTGGCCTGGCTGGGCCCGGCCATCGGTCCCGCCGCGTTCGAAGTGGGTGGCGAGGTGCGTGAGGCCTTCATGGCGGAGCAGGCCGAGGCGGCGACTGCATTCGTGCCATCCCTCAACGAAGGGAAATGGCTGGCGGATATCTACCAGCTGGCCCGACTGCGCCTCGCCCGCGCCGGCGTCACCGCCATCTATGGCGGCGAATACTGCACCTTCAACGACAGCGAGCGCTTCTACTCCTATCGCCGCGACGGGCAGACGGGTCGCATGGCCTCCCTCGTGTGGCTGGAAAAATAGCCGAAGAGGCGCTGGCGCGTTGCCACAAGCGCCTCCTCACTCTCTGGTGATGGCCCTCCGCGACCATGTCTTGCTGCCGAGCAGGCTCAGGGGGCAGGCTGCCATTGCGAGGTCGTTTTCCCCCGGTCACCGCTATTGAGGAAAAAATAAACAGCCACCCCTTGAAATTGCCCTTCAAGACCACATCTTCCTTGTCAGAAAGCGATGTTGTTGCCGCGCATGCGGCGTCTGTCTTGAAGGGGGAGTGCAATGCGCCTCGATCGCCTGACCAGCAAATTCCAGATTGCCATTTCCGATGCCCAGTCTCTTGCACTGGGTCGTGACCACCAATTCATCGAACCCGTCCATCTGATGAGCGCCTTGCTCAATCAGGACGGCGGATCCATTCGTCCGCTGCTCACCTTGACCGGGCTCGACATCAATACCCTGCGCTCGCGCCTCGGCGAGGAGCTGGATCGCCTGCCCCGCGTCAGCGGGGTGGAAGGGGACGTACAGCTCTCCAACGGCCTCGGCCGCCTGCTCAACGTCTGCGACAAGCTGGCCCAGCAGCGCAAGGATCAGTTCATCTCGTCCGAGCTGTTCGTGCTGGCGGCCCTGGACGAGAAGGGGACGCTGGGCGAGCTGCTGCGTGCCCAGGGGCTGACCAAGGAAAAACTTGAGGCAGCCATCGACAAGGTCCGTGGCGGCAAGAAGGTGGAGGATGCCAACGCCGAGGAGAATCGCCAGGCGCTGGAGAAGTACACCATCGATCTCACCGAGCGGGCAGAACTCGGCAAGCTCGACCCGGTGATCGGCCGGGATGACGAGATTCGCCGCACCATCCAGGTGCTGCAACGCCGCACCAAGAACAACCCGGTGCTGATCGGTGCCCCCGGCGTCGGCAAGACCGCCATCGTCGAGGGGCTGGCCCAGCGCATCATCAATGGCGAAGTGCCGGAAGGGCTCAAGAACAAGCGGGTGCTGTCGCTCGACATGGGGGCCCTGGTGGCCGGTGCCAAGTATCGCGGCGAGTTCGAGGAACGCCTCAAGGCGGTTCTGAACGATCTGGCCAAGGAGGAGGGCAGCGTCATCCTCTTCGTGGACGAACTGCACACCATGGTCGGCGCCGGCAAGGGCGAGGGTGCCATGGATGCGGGCAACATGCTCAAGCCCGCCCTGGCCCGCGGCGAGCTGCACTGCGTCGGGGCCACCACCCTCGATGAGTACAGGCAGTACGTGGAGAAGGATGCCGCGCTGGAGCGCCGTTTCCAGAAGGTGCTGGTGGAGGAGCCCTCGGTGGAGGACACCATCGCCATCCTGCGTGGCCTGAAGGAGCGCTACGAGCTGCACCACCATGTGCAGATCACCGACCCCGCCATCGTCGCGGCGGCCCAGCTCTCCCACCGCTACATCGCGGATCGCCAGCTGCCTGACAAGGCCATCGACCTCATCGACGAGGCGGCGGCCAGCATCCGGCTCCAGATCGACTCCAAGCCGGAATCCCTGGACCGGCTCGAGCGGCGCATCATCCAGCTCAAGCTGGAGCAGCAGGCGCTGATGAAGGAGGACGATGACGCCAGCCGCAAGCGCCTCGATCTGCTCAATCAGGAGCTGACGGAAAAAGAGCGGGAATACAACGAGCTGGAAGAGGTGTGGAAGGCCGAGAAGGCTGCCCTCGCCGGGACTCAGCACATCAAGGCGGCACTGGAGCAGGCCCGTCAGGATCTCGAGGTGGCGCGCCGCGCAGGGGATTTGGGTCGCATGTCCGAGTTGCAGTACGGCCGCATCCCGGAGCTGGAGAAACAGCTGGATCTCGCCACCCAGGCCGAGATGCAGGAGACCAGCCTGCTGCGCAACAGAGTCACCGACGTGGAGATCGCCGACGTCCTGGCCCGCTGGACCGGCATTCCGGTGGCCCGCATGCTGGAAGGGGAACGGGAGAAGCTGCTGCGGATGGAGGATCAGCTGCACAGCCGGGTGATCGGCCAGGAAGAGGCGGTGGACGCCGTCTCCAACGCCATTCGCCGCTCTCGTGCCGGGCTGTCCGACCCGAACCGCCCCATCGGCTCCTTCCTCTTCCTCGGCCCCACCGGGGTGGGCAAGACCGAGCTGTGCAAGGCGCTGGCGGAGTTCCTGTTCGATACCCAGGACGCCATGGTGCGGATCGACATGTCCGAGTTCATGGAGAAACACAGCGTGGCCCGTCTGGTGGGGGCGCCTCCGGGATACGTGGGTTACGAGGAAGGGGGCTATCTCACCGAGGCGGTGCGCCGTCGCCCCTACTCGGTGATCCTGCTGGACGAGGTGGAGAAGGCGCATCCCGATGTCTTCAACATCCTGTTGCAGGTGCTGGACGATGGCCGCCTGACCGACGGTCAGGGGCGTACCGTGGACTTCCGCAACACCGTAGTGATCATGACCTCCAACCTCGGGTCTGATCTCATCCAGGAGCACCACTCCGAGAAGGATTACGACGAGATGAAGGCCATGCTGATGGAGGTGCTGACCCGCAGCTTCCGGCCGGAATTCATCAACCGGATCGACGAGACCGTGGTGTTCCACCCGCTCGGTGAGGAGCACATCAAGTCCATCGCCCGCATCCAGCTCAAGAGCCTGATGAGCCGTCTGGAGTCCCAGGGCTTCGAGGTGGAGGTGAGCGAGGAGCTGCTGACCAAGCTGGTTCATGCCGGGTTCGATCCCGTCTACGGGGCGCGTCCCCTCAAGCGGGCGATCCAGCAGAAGGTGGAGAACCCGCTGGCCCAGGCCCTGCTCAGCGGCCGGGTCATCCCGGGCAAGACACTGCGGCTGGGGGCCGACAGCAACGGCCTCACCATGACCCAGTAATGGGATTGTCGATGAAAAACGCAGGCCTCGTGCCTGCGTTTTGTTTTCTGAGGGATTGAGATGCTGACGTTTTCCGTTTTGGTGGATGACGACGTTCATCTGCCTGGCTGTCTGCCCGAGCGAGGGTTGGCGCTGCTGCTGGAGTGTGACGGCCTCAGGGTGCTGTTCGACAGCGGCCGTGGCCGGGCGCTGTGCCACAACGCCGCCGTGATGGGGATCGATCTCGCCTCTCTCACCCATGTGGCGCTCTCTCACGGTCATTACGACCATGTGGGCGGGGTCGGCTCGCTGCCCGCTTATCCAAGACCCATCCCGCTCATAGCCTGTCCGGACGTGTTCTGCGAGCGGGGCTACTTCCTGTCGCTGCCCTTCTGGCGGCGCAACCTCTATCGCCTGTCGGGGGCGCTGGATCGGGAGTCGCTGTCGGCCAGAGGCTTGCTTCCCCACTGCTCGTCCGAGCCGATGTGGCTCTCGGATCGTCTGGTGTTCCTCGGCAGCATTGTGCGGCGCGACCGGGCTGCGCCTTCGCTACTCGGCTACATAGTGCGGGGTGGGCGGGTGGAGAAAGACCTCATCAGCGACGACTCGGCGCTGGCCTACACGAGCGAGCAGGGGCTCATCGTCTTTATCGGCTGCGGTCACGCCGGGGTCGAGAACATCATCGAGTGTGCCAAGGAGGTGTGTGGCGACGAGCGGATCCACGCCGTCATCGGCGGCCTGCACCTGAAGTTTTCCGGCCCGCAGCGGGCGGTGGCGCTCGGAGCCTATCTGCAGGAAGAGGCGGTGGAGCGGTTGTTTGCCTGCCACTGCACCGGCAGCAGAAAGGCGGGGCTGCCGCGCCAGCACCAGATCGGGGCGGGTTTTGAGCACAGTTTTTCGGCGTAAAAAAAGCGGCAATCCGAAGATTGCCGGGAGGAATGTATTCGATGCGATCTGACGTGGGTTGAGCGGATCGCAGGGGCAAGCCCCAGGGTCGGCAGGCACAGTCAGCGACCATGCCCGCCTTACAGTCAGTCGGGATACGCTCTCCACCCCGGCTGACCAGCTTCGCTATCGCGTCTGTCCCCCGCCGTGTTGCCGCGATAGGAGGACAGAGGCAATCAAATCAATTCGTTACAGCATGTCCGCAATGGCGGCCTTCATCTCGGCCGGCCAGACGCCGACCTGGACCTGACCGATGTGCTCTTTTTGCAGCAGCAGCATGGCCAGACGGGATTGGCCGATGCCGCCGCCGATGGTTTGCGGCATGCGTGCTGCCAGCAGATCCTGATGCCAGTCGTACTGCAGGCGATCTTCGTCCCCGGTGATGGCGAGCTGGCGGCGCAGGGCCTCTGCGTCCACCCGGATCCCCATGGAGGAGATCTCGAAGCTGTCTTCCAGCACCGGGTTCCACACCAGGATGTCACCGTTCAGACCCGCCAGCCCGAGCTCGCTCTCGCTGCTCCAGTCGTCGTAGTCCGGGGCTCGCACGTCGTGGCGTTCGCCGTGGGAGAGGGCGCCACCGATACCGATGAGGAAGACCGCTCCCAGCTCTTTGGCGATGGCGCGCTCGCGTCCCTTGGCATCGAGGTCCGGGTAGCGGGTCAGCAGCTCTTCACTGTGCAGGAACTGGATATCCGCTGGCAGGAAGGGGGTCAGCTCATGCTCGGCACAGACCGCGCGCTCGGTGGCCTTGATGGCGGCCCAGATGCCGCGCACCGTCTCCTGCAGATAGGCGAGATCCCGGCGCTCGCCCGGCATCACCTTCTCCCAGTCCCACTGGTCGACGTAGACGGAGTGAATGGGGCTGAGACGATCCTCGTCCGGACGCAGTGCCTTCATGTGGGTGTAGATGCCTTCACCCGGGCCGAAACCGAAGCGACCCAGAGTCTGGCGCTTCCACTTGGCCAGGGAGTGGACCACCTCATAGCTGTGCTCCGGCAGGGTTTTCACCTTGACCTGCACTGCATGCTCGCAGCCGGAGAGGTTGTCCTGGGTGCCGTCACCGACCCGGCTCAGAATGGGGGCTTGTACCTCCATCAGGCCGAGTTGCAGTGCGAGTTGGCGGGAGAACATCTCTTTGACGAAGCTGATCTGCTGTTGGCTGCGGATGTAGTGCTGTTTCATGCTGAATTACCTGTCGTGAATCCGTTGAATGCGGTGATTCTTCAACAGAATGCCAACTAAATTCAATATTCGATAATTGAAATAGGCTTTGTGTGTTTTTTTCTTCAAAATAAGCCATTAATTAATGATGAATCATTAAAAGGAGCGCAAAAAAGTGTCAGAAAATTATCGGATCGATAATCTCGATCAGGCCATCCTTACCGCCCTGATGGAGAATGCGCGCCTGCCTTACGCCGAACTGGCCAAACAACTGCTGGTGAGCCCGGGCACCATCCACGTGCGGGTAGAGAAGATGAAGCAGGCGGGCATCATCGAGGGAACGCGGGTGCAGGTGAACCCCAAGAAGCTGGGCTACGACGTCTGCTGCTTCATCGGGATCAACCTCAAGAGCGCCAAGGATTACCCGTCGGCCCTGGCCAAACTGCAGGCGCTGGACGAGGTGGTGGAGGCCTACTACACCACGGGCCACTACAGCATCTTCATGAAGGTGATGACCCGCTCCATCGACGAGTTGCAGACGGTACTGATCCACAAGATCCAGACCATCGACGAGATCCAGTCCACCGAGACGCTGATTTCGCTGCAAAACCCGATCCTGCGGGATGTGAAGCCCTGAGTCGGGTGGTCTGAGGGGGGCGTAGAGATCCCTCTCCCGTGCGAGACCCTGTTCGCGCAGCAGAATGCGACCCTGTGGGCTATGACACCCTGACCGGTGGATCAGGGTTCGATATAGGGGATGCCGTATTTGTCGTAGAGGGCTTTGAGCCGGCCGTCCCGCTTCATGTGCAGCAGTTCGGCATCATAGGCGGCCATCAGGGCCGGGGTGTCGGCATCGGCCCGGGAGCGGGTCCAGACATTGAAGTAGGGGCTGGTCTTGAGGGGTTTTGGCAGGTAGTCGAGCTTGCCTTCCAGTCCCTCCTCTCTTATCTGGGTGAAGGCGGTGACCAGGGACATGGGCACCACGTCGATGCGACCGGCGATGAGTTTGCGCAGTTGCAGCTGGTTGATGGGGATCTCCTGGAAGTGATAGCTCGGGTCTGTCATGGCCGCCGCGAGCTCGGGGGTATAGGAGAAATCCCGGGTGACACCGATACGCCAGGGTTTGAGATCCGTCAGATGGTCATAATGGATCCGGCCTGCGGACTCCTTGCGTATGAAGAAGTGCCAGCTATGGAGCATATGGGCCTGTTTGGGGTAGAGCAGATAGGCCTCCCGCTCCGGTTTGTAGGAGTGGGTCAGCAGCAGGTCATAGAAGCCGCTTTCGGCATTGCGGGTGAGCCTGGCCCCCGAATCGATGAGCTCAATCCTGATGGGGGTATGGAGCGTGCCGAAGATGGCGGTGACGAGATCCACATCCAGCCCGCGAGGGTGTCCCTGTGCATCCAGCCACTTGAGAGGGGGCTCCAGGATGCCACCAATGACCAGCTCCCTGGCTGACAGCCAGCAGGGCAGCAGCAAGCAGAATACGAGCAAGCGTCGCACGTTACATCTCCTGAGCACTCGGGACGGGGTCGCATCCGGCAGGGACTGTGACCGGCACCTATCTAACTAGAGACAACCACGGATGGCAAACCCTGAAATGGGGAGGGGACAAACGAACGGTGCCGGTGGGAGGGGGGCGGGCTGCCTCGACAGGCCGCCCCGTGGCAGAGTCGGGTGGGGTGGACCAGCCACTCGCCGGCTGTGGACGGGAGGGTGGCCGGCATGAAACCTGTGCGAGGTTGCCTGCCTCAGGTTGCCTGACACTGTTTCATCTGGGTGTTGAGGGCCTGCATCACCTGACGACGGCTGATGATGCCCGTCACCTTGCCTCCCTCCATCACTGGATAGACCTTGGGTCTGGCCCCGGCCATCTGGCGGGCGAGATCCACAATGTTGTCATCAGGAGAGACGAACAGCGGGGCCCGGCTCATCAGATCTTCGACCAGAGTACGGGTGTCGCAGTGATAGCTGCCCGTAAGCAGGGCGGGAATGCAATCCTGCTCGGAGAGAAATCCGACGAGGTGCTGATGGTCATCCAGTACCGGCAGGCCCCCCAGGTTTGCCCGATGGAGTCTGTCCAGCGCCTCGGCCAGACCGAGGCCGGGGTGCAGTGAGTGGGTCAATGGCTGCATATGATCGCGAATTTGTAGCATGATGGTGGCTCCATGGGGGTCGATGGGGCCACTATGCCCGGTGACCGTGACAGGGGGCCAATGGGTTTTGCCTCGGACATCGATAGGTCATGGCCGATGAATGGGCCCTCCGTGCGATCCTGCATGGATCGGGGAGGGCGACAACCACAAGGAGAAGGTATGCGTGCATTGGTAACGGGCTGTGGCCGTCGCCTGGGATTCTATCTGTGCGAGCAGCTGGTGGCTGCTGGCTGGCAGGTGACGGGCAGCTATCGCAGCGAACGGCCCGAGCTGGATCGTCTGCGAGACGTGGGCGTCGAGCTGGTTCAGGCGGACTTCACCCGGGAAGAGGAGGTGGGCGCCGTGGTGACGGCGCTGGCGGCCCATGAGGATCTTGCCCTGATCATCCACAATGCCTCTGCCTTCGAGCCCCAGGCGGCGGATCCTGCGGTGCAGCTGGCCCAGTTTGATCAGTTCTACCGGGTACACATGGCGGCTCCCTTCCAGCTCAACCGGGCGCTGGCCCCCGCCCTTGCCCGCCAGCCCAACGGGGGCATCATCCACATCACCGATATCTACATCCATGCCCCGGCGCCCCAGTTTGCCGCCTACGTGGCCACCAAGGCGGGAGCCCATTCCCTGGCCATGAGCTTTGCCCGCGAACTGGCACCCGCCGTGCGGGTCAACACCATAGAGCCTGGCCCCATCCTGTTTCTCGACGAGCACGGGGATGACTGGCGCCAGCAGGTGCTGGCGAAGACGCCGCTGGCGCGGGAAGGGGGTCTGGAGCCCATCTGGCAGGCGGTACAGATGCTGATGAAGAACGACTACATGACCGGGGCCAGCATCCGGGTGGACGGGGGGCGCGCCCTCGCCGTCATCTAGGGCAAGGCGGGCCGCCATGACATGAGGCGCTTTTGGGTGCCTCATGTGTGTGAACGGCTCAAGGGTGCCGGATGGCGGCGTGCCGGGAAGGGGGGCCGGGGTGGCCGTTGCCGGGAAGCAGGGCCTCGTCTTGCTGGCAGAGATGGATGGGGGCCTGGCCGATGCGCTGCTTCGCAAACACCTTGCTGCCCGGCAGGCCGAGGGTCACCTTGCCGGAGTCCACACTGCCGCCCTGATACATCTCCGCCAGCAGATCCCCCAGGTAGGCATCCACCCCGGCCTCGGCGAAGTCATCCCGTTCGCTGCAGGCCAGTATGTCGATGTCCAGTGGCCTGTCCGCCACCTTGCACAGGGGGTGGCTGCGATCCCGGCCATGAGCCAGCTCCATGGTGACAAACTCGGCCTTGAGCTGGACGGGGGAGAGGTCGCTCTGGACGACGAACAGGCAGTTGAGGAAGTCGTGGCGTGAATGCATGCCCACGGGCTTGGTCTGGATGACGGAACTCAGGTGAAGGCGACCAAAGCGGGCCAGCAATTCGGCGACGGCCTGACTGACGTGCAGGGCGGGGTCGAGATTGGATCCAATGCTACAGAGGTAAAACATGCTTTCCATTCCTTGGGTTGGGCTCGTCTGAAATATATACGCAGCTCACGGTTATGGGATTCACTATGAATTAACATGTCGTTATCTGTTGTGATCCAACGCTGATTGGCAGAAAGGAGGTTTGCATGAGCGTAGAAATGAAATGGGCACTGTTGGCCGCGTCAGGGGCCCTTGCCATGATCATTGTCATCTGTGTGGCGTCCGTCGGTCTGGCGTGAATCCGGCCTCGGTGAGCAATCAAACCGGCTTTATGGCCGGTTTTGCTTTTTGGGGCAGTGCGGATATGCTGGCTCCCCCATGACGAATCGAGACCGCAGAAGATGACCAAGGTTCGGCCCCGCTCCCTGCTCCAGGTAGTACTGATGGGCTTCGTGCTGGTGCTGATGCCCCTGGGGGGCATGATCTGGCACGACAGTCAGGCTCTCTCCCACCTGGGCCAGCTCACCAGCGACGAGATGGAACGTGCGGTGCGGGACACTCGCCGGGCGACGCTGCTCTCCACCCAGGCCATCGATCTGGAGCGCACCCTGCGCCGCTATGCGGTCCTGGGTGATGACCGCATCCTGGCCAGCTATCGGCAGCAGTTGGTGCGCTACCGGGAACTGCTCGCTACCCATCAGGACTCCATCCCGGATGCCGAGGTCTACGGAGATCTCGAGGCGGCGCTGGTCTGGCTCGACGGCCTGCAGGATCTGCGCAAGGCCAGGCAGGAGGCGACCAGCCCCCGTTTCACCGATTTCAACGAACTGAACCAGCAACTGGAGGTGGTCACCCGCAGCCAGGTGGATGATCACGTGACCCGCATGCGGGGCGCCATCGTGGAGCTGAAACAGCAGATCTGGTGGGTCAGCGGCTTCGTGGCCGGGCTCAGCCTGCTGCTGGTGTTGCTCTTTACCTACCTCATCATCCACCCGGTACGTCAGATTGAGTCGCGGATCCTGAGTTTGGGCGCCGGTGTCGAGCCGGATCAGCGCCCGGTGGATGGCCCGGCCGAACTGGTGCTGCTGGGGGAGCGGATCAGCTGGCTGCACGACAAGCTCAAGGAGCTGGAACAGCAGAAATACCAGTTCCTGCGCCACGTATCCCACGAGCTGAAAACCCCCCTTGCCGTGCTGCGGGAGGGGGCTGATCTGCTCTCGGAGCAGCTGGTGGGGCCCCTCAACGGGGATCAGCAGGAGATCTGCCAGATGCTGGAGGAGAACAGCCGCCGTCTGCAGACCCTGATCGAGCGGCTGCTCGACTTCAATCGCCTCAGCCAGCAGGAGGTGTTCACCCTGTCCGAGGTGCCCCTGGCGCCCTTGTTGTCAGACTTGTCCGAAGAGTACCGGCTCGCGCTGGAATCCAAGCAAATCAGTGTACACTTGCCGCCCGAGCCCATCAGCCTGCGGGCAGAGCCCTACCGCCTGCGACTCATCCTCGACAATCTCTTTTCCAACGCGGTCAGCTATGGCGCCAGGGGCGGACAGATCTGGATCCGCGCCGGGGCGGGGGCGGGCGGCGGCTGGCTGGAGGTGGCCAACGAAGGGCCTGTCATCCCGCCAGACGAGCGGGAGCGCATCTTCGAGCCCTTCGAACAGGGCAGCATAGTGCGCCAGGGATTGCTGAAAGGCTCCGGCATGGGCCTCTCCATTGCCCGTGAGTCTGCCATGAGCCTGGGCGGCGAGCTCAGGCTGATCGAGGATGCCCAGGCGGATGTCTGTTTCCGGCTGGATTTGAACGTGCGCCCGAGCTGACGGGCGTGGCGGCGACCCCGCAGGTGCGGGTGGCGCCTTGACACCGAATATTGAGAGGAGCGGGCAGGTGCCTGTTCCCCACCAGGATCTGAAGTGACATTCAAGATGAAACGATTTGTGATTCCCGTATTGATGATAGGCCTGCTCGCTGGCTGTTCCCTGCTGCCTTCTACCAGCCTCACCGAGCCTTCCCAGGAGGCGATTGCCAGGCGGATGGAGTTTGCCAACAAGGAGATGCAGGTGCGCCTGCAATACTCGGACTGGCTGCTGGCCAGCCATCCCCAGCAGCGGATGCAGGAGCGCCAGCGACTGGCCGGCGCCACCGACCTCGAGAGCCGGGTCAGCCTGGCCATGGTCAACACCCACCCGTCCGAATCGGTGGCCAGCCGCCGGGCCGGGCTGGATCAGCTGAAGGCTCTGTTGCCGGAGCTCGGTCTCGATGCCCAGGCCTTCCTGCGCAGCTGGATCGCCCTCGGGGAGGAGCTGCTGGTGCGAGACAGCCGCCGCGACGATCAGAGTCAGGAGGTGAAGCGTCTGCGCCAGCAGATAGAGCAGCTCTCCGCCATCGACGAGCAGCTCAACCAGCGTAAGCTCAATGGGGGAGGTCAGCCATGACAGCTCCGGACCGCGCCATAATGACCGCGTTTTTCGCCAAGAGGGGGTGAGAGCATGAGCCGTATTCTGCTGGTGGACGATGATGCCAGCCTGCTCAAGCTGATGAGCATGCGCCTGCGCAGCCAGGGTTACGAGGTGGATACCGCCGACAGCGCCGAAGGAGCGCTGGACAGGCTGCGCCAGCAACGGGCCGACCTGGTGCTGAGCGATCTGCGCATGGGGGGCATGGACGGGCTGGCGCTGTTCGAGCGGATCCAGTCCCAGTGGCTCGGCATGCCGGTGATCATCATGACCGCCCACGGCACCATTCCCGACGCCATCCAGGCGACCCGCACCGGGGTATTCAGCTTCCTCACCAAGCCCATCGACAAGGACGAGCTGCTGGTCACCATAGAACATGCTCTCAGCCTGACCCGTCCGAAGCAGCAGCAGGAGTGGCAGTCCCTCATCCAGACGCGCAACCCGCAGATGGAGCAGTTGCTGATCCAGGCGAGCAGCATCGCCACCATGGACGTGCCCGTGCTGATTCTGGGCCCCTCCGGCGCCGGCAAGGGGGTGATGACCCAGGCGCTGCACCAGGCCAGCCACCGCCGCGACAAGCCGCTGCATACCATCAACTGTGCGGCTCTGCCCTGGCCCGCGCTGGACTTGCAGCTGTTTGGCGAGGATGGCCAGTCCGGCCTGTTTGCCGAGGCCAAAGGCGGCACCCTCTTCCTCGACGAGATAGGGGATCTGTCGGAGTCACTCCAGGCCAAGTTGCTCCAGGTGCTGGCGGAGTATGGTCAGGGCACCCCCGAGGTGCGAGTCATCAGCTCCAGCCATCAGGATCTGGTGACCGCTATGGAAGAGGGGCGTTTTCGCGAGGATCTCTTCTACCGCCTCAACGTGGCCAACATCACCCTGCCGCCGCTGAGCGCCCGCAGCGAGGACATCCCCCTGCTGGCCCGTCAGGCGCTGGACGATTACCGCAACCGTCACCCCGATTGCGCCGCCCTCGGCTTCTCGCCGGAGGCGCTGGCCCTGCTGGCCGCCGCGGCCTGGCCGGGCAACGTGCGCCAGCTCTGCGGGGTGGTGGAGCAGCTCGCGAGCCTCTGCTGCAGCCCGGTGATAGGCGCGGCCATGGTGGAGTCGGCCCTGAGTGGCGGCGGTGGCGGCATTCCCTCGTTCAACGAGGCGCGGGCCGAGTTTGAAAAGGAGTACCTGATCCGGCTGCTGCGCACCACGGAAGGCAATGTGACCCTGGCGGCCAACATGGCGGGGAGAAACCGCACCGACTTCTACAAGCTGCTGAATCGGCACGGCATCGAGGCGGCCAACTTCAAGTCGAAGGGGTAAATGACAGAGGGGCGGCCCGTCGATGACGGGCCGCCCCTCTGGTTTCCGACCGAATCGGTTACCTTGCCAGGCTCAGGCTCAGGCTCAGGCCGGGTCGCTGACGCCGTCGGTGGAGAGGGTCTTCTGGGAGAGCCAGAGGCCGCTCGCCTTCATCAGATAGCCAAACAGGGCGCCGATGATGAGGGAGGGCAGAATGAGCCGCCACTCGCCTGCGGCGCCGAAGGTGGCACAGCAACCGGCGAAGGTGCCGGGAATGTAGGCGAGCCACTGCTGCCTGGCCTGCACGCACATCAGGGTGGCCACCACCCCTGTCATCAGATAACCCGCCATGCCGGCCCCCCACCAGGTCTCCCCGTGGATCAGCAGGAGTGCCCACAGCATGCCGGTGGTGTTGCACAGCAAGGTCTGCAACAGCGCCTTGTAACCGCCACTCGAGGCGAAGTAGCTGGTGCAGCCGAGGAAGCCTACCCAGGAGATGAGACCGAGTGCGGCGGCCAGTCCACCCCAGACGGCGGAGAGGATCCCGGTCGTGATGGCGATGGCGAACAGTGGGCTCATGGCGTGACTCTCAGTGGTTGAATCCGGAAAAGGAGGCAGCCTACTCCGCGGTAGAGCGGCAGCAAGCGGGGGCCGGATTGTGTGTGATCCCGATCACTCTTTGCAACTCTGGAATACGCTTGCGCTCGCGAAAAAAATTCATTGGAGGCGCCGCAGACCTTGTTCCATAATTAGAGGCCCTGTCCTGCTCATGGAGTGAGTCTGATGGTGCCAAACGTGATCGTTCCTCTGCTGGTGTTCGTAGTGCTCTTCCTGGCCGGTACCATGGCCAAGGCACTGCCCCTTTACCAACTCATGTAATTCTGTGTGAAATAAAACTCGGCCGGGGCGGGTCTTATGGTTGTCAACCTCATCGTCCCGGGAGTTTTTTCATGTTGATCAAGCGCCGTACTTCTCATCACCCCACCGAACAGGATGTCACGCCGGAAACCGTCTATCAGGATCGTCGCCGCATCCTGAAAGGGCTGGGCCTGGGCGTCGGTGCCGCCACCCTGGCGTTTCCGGTGAAGGCCAGCCTGCTGGATCTCTTCGCACCGGACAAGCCGGCCACCGTGGCCCCCACCAGACCCCTCGACATCCGTGCCGCGACCCGGCCAGAGGGATTGATCCTCACCCCGGAGGAGAAGGCCACCACCCACAACAATTTCTACGAGCTGGGGACCGACAAGGGGGATCCGGCCCGCAACGGCCATTACCTCAAGCCCGAGCCCTGGACCCTGAAGGTGGAAGGGGAGGTGGCCAAACCCTTCACCCTGGATGTGTGGGATCTCATCAACAAGAGCACGCTGGAGGAGCGCATCTATCGGCTGCGCTGCGTGGAGGCCTGGTCCATGGTGCTGCCCTGGAGCGGCATTGCGCTGGCGGATCTGATCCGCCGTGCCGAGCCCACCAGTCGCGCCAAGTTCGTGGCCTTCGAGACGCTCTATGATCCGGAACAGTTACCGGGGCAGGCCTCCCGTGCCCTGGGGGGCGGCATCGATTATCCCTATGTGGAGGGCTTGCGCCTCGACGAGGCCATGCACCCCCTCTCCTTCCTCGCCATGGCGCTCTATGGCAAAACCCTGCCCGCCCAGAACGGGGCTCCCATCCGGCTGGTTGTGCCCTGGAAGTACGGCTTCAAGAGCATCAAGAGCATCGTCTCCATCCGCCTGGTGGAGGAGATGCCCCCCACCACCTGGAACCTGCTGGCGCCGAACGAGTATGGTTTCTATGCCAACGTCAATCCGCAAGTGGATCACCCGCGCTGGAGCCAGGCCAGCGAGCGTTTCATCGGCGAGGGGGGCATCTTCGGTGCCAAGCGCCAGCCGACCCTGATGTTCAACGGCTACGGGGACGAGGTAGCGTCCCTCTATCAGGGGATGGATCTGCGTAAATGGTATTGAGACTGACGCTCTGTCCGACTGATCTCTTGTCTCCTTCTCCCCTGGTGGGAGAGGGGATGAGAAGCGGGAAAAACATGACGGGAACTGCAATATGATGCCGAGACTGAAAACAGCCCATGTCAACGGCTTGCGGGCGCTGGTGCACCTTGGTTCGATCGGCTTTCTGCTCTGGCTGGGCTATGCCGTGCCAGCCGGGCTGCTGGGGGGGGATCCGGTCCAGGGGCTGACCCATTACCTTGGCAAGGGGGCCCTCCACCTGCTGTTGCTGACCCTGCTGGTGTCGCCGCTCGCCAAGCGCTGGCGCCAGGGGCAGCTCATCAAGCTGCGCCGCCCCCTCGGGCTCTGGTGCGCCGCCTGGGCGTCCCTGCACTTCATGGTCTGGCTGGGGCTGGATCTGCAGTTCGACTGGGGGCTGATTGGCGGCGAGCTGGTCAAGCGCAGCTACATAGTGGTGGGCATGGTGGCGCTGCTGCTGTTGCTGGCGCTCGGCATCACCTCGATCCCGGCCCTGTTGCGGCGCATGGGGCCTGCCTGGCAGAAGCTGCACAACTGGATCTACGGGGTGGCTCTGCTGGTGCCGGTACACTACTGGTGGTCGGTCAAGAGCGGGTGGCAGGAGCCCCTCATCTATCTGGTGCTGGCCTGCGCCTTGCTGTGGCCCCGTCGGGAAAAGCTGCTGCGCCCCTGGCGCAGGCGAGCGCAAGTGGCCGGGAGGGAGGCGGCGCAACAGTCGTCACGCCCATAGCAAAAGAGGCCTATTCGGCCTCTTTTTTGGTGATCTCGCCGGTGTTGGCATCGACCTGCAACTGGACGCGCTGATCGTCGGCATCCAGGGTATCGACCTCGAATTTCTCCCCTTCCAGCTCCACTTCCCGAATGTCGTGATACCCTTGTGCCAGCAACAACTTGACCAGTCCGGCCATGTCGAGACGTGTCTGCGCCGCCCAGCCAAAGGTGGAAAAGAGGCACAAGATCAGCAGGATACTGCGTGGGATCATATTCATTCCGGATTCATGGCTGGCACACTATAAACGGCATTATGTTAGGTTTTGAGAGATGAATCACCCATGAATAGCGCGCTGCCCCTGCTTGGATTGCTGCTGCCGATGCTGGTTCAGGCGGCCCAGCCGAACGAGGCCTTGCTGCAACAGGCGGTCAGCGAGGGGCGGGTCCGCCCTTTTCATGAGTTGATGGAGGTGGCCTCCCGCCTGCCGGTGCGCGTGCTGCGCGTCGATCTGGGTGAGGAGGATGGCGTCTGGCTCTACGAGCTCAGGCTCATCGACGAGGAGAACAGCGTCATCAAGGTGGGCTATCGGGCTGACAACCTGGAGATGGTGTGGCTCAAGGGCCACCATCTGGAGCGCCTGTTCGCTCCGCGCCCGCCCCCGGAAGAGGAGTAACGGCGTGAGTCCGCGAACCTGCCGTTGTCCGGTTCGTCCCCCCAACCGTTGCCGGTGCCGGCACAACCCTGTTTTGGATACCCATGTATGCGCATTCTGATAGTTGAAGATGAAAAGATCCTCGCGGGCCAGCTGGCGGAACAGCTGCGTCTGTCCGGTTTCGTCACCGATCTCTGCCACGATGGCAACGAGGCGGGCTTTCTCGGCGAGACCGAACCCTATGACGCCATCATCCTGGATCTCGGCCTGCCCGGTCGCGACGGCCTGAGCGTACTGAAGGAGTGGCGCAGCAAGGGGATGGACACCCCGGTGCTGGTGCTGACCGCCCGTGGCCAGTTGCATGAGAAGATTGAAGGGCTCAACGCCGGGGCGGACGACTACCTCACCAAGCCCTTCCAGGTGGCGGAGCTGGTGGCGAGGGTGCAGGCGCTGGTGCGCCGGGCGGCGGGGAACGCCAGCTCCATCCTCGAGATCGGTGGCGTGCGTCTCGACATGGCGGCTTCTCAGGTATGGTACGAAGGGACCCCTATCAAGCTCACCGCCCACGAGTTCCGGGTGCTGGGCTACCTGATGCAGCACAGGGGCAAGGTGGTGTCCCGCAGCGAGCTGATCGACCACATCTATGCCCAGGATTTCGATCGCGACTCCAACACCGTGGAGGTGTTCATCGGCCGCATCCGCAAGAAGACCCACGCCGATCTCATCGAGACGGTGCGCGGCCTCGGCTACCGGATCAACGAATGACGCGACCGCAACCGATGGCGGGGTGGGTTGAATGAGGCTGGTACGCACCCTGCGAGGTCGGCTGGTGGTGATCGCCATGGTCTGGTGCGGTCTCTTCCTGTTCGCCACCGGCTTCAGCCTGCAGACCATGATGCGCAACTACTGGCAGGAGGCGGAGGCCGATGGCTTGCGCCTGCAGCTCTACGATCTGCTCTCCCGCCTCGAGATCCAGCCGGACGGCATGCCGGTGGTCACCGAGCCTATGGCCGACCCCCGTTATCGCCAGCCCTACTCCGGCTACTACTGGCAACTGGAGCTGGGGGAGACGGTGGTCAGTCGCTCCCGCTCCCTGTGGGATGCCCATTTGAGCGCCCACGGCCTGAAGTCGGCCTTCGGCGATCCGGACCTCTTCGTCGGCAAGGGGCCCAACAAGGAGCCCCTGCTCATCATGACCCGTACCGTGCTGCTGCCGGGGTCTGATCGGGTCTTCACTCTGGTGATGGCCAAGGACAGCAGCGCCCTGACCCAGACCCTGAAGAAGACCCGCATCAGCCTGTTCCTCGGCCTCGGCTTCGCCGCCACCGGCCTGGTGCTCGGCTTCATGTTCCAGATCCTCTACGGCCTGCGCCCGCTGCACCTGCTGCGTCGCGAGCTGAGCCGCGTCCATCAGGGTCATCAGGAGGGATTCCGGCTGCGTTACCCCCTGGAGATCCAGCCGCTGGTGGAGGACATCAACCGCCTGCTGCACCACTATGGCGAGCTGCTGCAACGAGCCCGTTCCCACACCGGCAACCTGGCCCACGCCCTCAAGACGCCGCTCAGCATCATGCGCAACCAGGTGACCCAGTTGCCGCCGGAGGATCAGGCCGCCCTCGGCGAGCAGCTCGACCAGATCCAGCGCCACATCGACTACCACCTCGGCAAGGCGCGGGTGACCGGCGCCGCCAAGATCCTCGGGGTGTCGACCCCGGTGCGGGCACGGGTGGAGTACATCTGCCGCGCCTTCTCCCGCCTCTATCCCGGCAAGACGGTGGACTTGCAGGTGCCGGTCAATCTGGCGGTCGGGGTGGAGGAGCAGGACTTCGACGAGATGGTGGGCAACCTGCTGGAGAACGCCTTCAAGTGGTCCGCCAGCGAGCTGCGCATCTCCAGCGCCGAGCTGGGGGGCTGGATCACCCTGCGCATCGAGGACGACGGTCCCGGCATGAGCGAGGATCAGATCGCCAAGGCGGTGCTGCGGGGGGTGCGCCTCGACGAGAAGGTGCCGGGCTCGGGCCTTGGCCTCAACATCGTCTCGGATCTCGCGGAAGCCTATCGCGGCAGCCTCATCATGGGGCGGGCCGAGCTGGGGGGGCTCGCCGCTTCCCTCTCCCTGCCCAAGGTGGCCAGGGTCGAGTGATGGGGCGCCCCGTCGGGGGGCCCCTTTTGTGCCGCCGTGCTGGCAAGGGTGCGGCACCCGGCATAAGATACTTCTCTTGTTTCAGGTGTAGGAAGGGTAGCAATGACTGACGATCCTTGGGCTTTGTGCCATCTCGATGATTCGTTCGATGCCTCGGTGCTGGGCACCAAGGGGGCCCAGATCCAGTGGTTCGAGGACAGGGATGCCCTGATCCAGTTCCTGCTGGAGGACTTTGTCGACCTGCTGGCCGACGTGGGTGAGCTGGACGAGGATCAGACCGAGAGCGCCCGCGAGCGCTTCACCCTGCTGGTGGAGCAGAGCCTGGATGATCGCACCCTGATGGATGCTATCAACGATCTCGCCTCCGGCCTGCGCCGCATTGCCTGGCTGGGGCCCCTCTCCGAACTGGCGGAGTTGAGCGACGACTTCGCAAGCGGGCTGCGTGCCTTCTTCTGGAGCCAGTATGACGGTGACGAGGATGACCCCGAGGCCTGGGTGCCGGAAGATCTCTGGCCCCAGCTGGTGGAGTGTGCCGAAGAGTACATGGTGGAAGGAGACTTCTGAGCCACCTTGTCCCCACTCTGGCTGCAAGGCGGGTGGAGTGTGCCGAAGAGTACATGGTGGAAGGAGACTTCTGAGCCACCTTGTCCGCGCTCTGGCTGCAAGGCGGGTGGAGTGTGCCGAAGAGTACAGGGTGGAAGGAGACTTCTGAGCCACCTTGTCCGCGCTCTGGCTGCAAGGCGGGTGGAGTGTGCCGAAGAGTATATGGTTGAGGGTGACTTGTGATTCTGAGCCACACCACAAACTGCGCTAAGAAAACGGCGCCTTGATGGCGCCGTTTTTGTTGCTCAGTCCTCTACTCAGCCGTTGGCCGGTACCTCGTGCGCCGTGTTGGCGAGCACTGGCCCGATATACTTCTCTATCTGCAATTGGGCCATGTGGCCGCAGTTGCCCTGGGCCAGACTGGACGAGCCCTCGTCGAATGTGAGGCAGTTGACGTTGCCGTTCTTGCAGATGCTGCCCGCTTCGCCCGGCTTGGCCGGATCGTACCAGGCCCCTTCACACACCCGCACTACCCCGGGCCGGATATCGGCGGAGATCAGGGCCCCCACCAGGATCTGGCCGCGCTCGTTGAAGGCCCGCACCAGATCGCCATCCTGGATGCCGCGCGCTTTGGCGTCGTCAGGATGGATCAGGATCGCCTCCCGATCGGCGATGGCGAACTTGTCCCGCAGCGGGGTGTTGTCGAGCTGGGAGTGCAGCCGCTGGGTCGGGTGGGAGGTGTTGAGCGACAGCGGATAGCGCGCCGCCACCTCGCTCTTCACCCACTCTTTGGGCTCATACCACCTGGGGTGACCGGCGCAGTCGGCATAACCCATCCCCGCCACCGTGTTGGAGAAGATCTCGATCTTGCCGGACGGGGTACCGAGCGGGTTGAGCAGCGGGTTCTCGCGAAAGTCGGCGTGACGGATCCACTGGCGGTTGGCCTCCGGGATCGGGAAGCGGATGTAGTTGTTGGCCTCCCAGAACATGTTGAACGGCGGCAGCGCCACTCGGGCACCGCGAGCCTGGGCCGCCATGCCGTCGTACATCTGCTTGAGCCACAGCATCTCGTCCTTCCCTTCGGTGTACTGCTCCTGCACGCCCAGCTTGGCGGCGATGGCGCTGAAGATGTCGAAGTCGTTGCGGGACTCATGCTGGGGGGGGACGCACTGGTGCATGGGGAAGACGTAGCGCTGGGAGTAGTCGCCCCCCATCTCCAGGTCGTTGCGCTCGTAGCTGGTGGTGGCCGGCAGTACGATGTCGGCGTGCTTGGCAGTCGCCGTCCAGTAGGGCTCGTGGACGATCACGGTCTGGGGTTTGCGCCAGGCCTGCAGCAGGTTGTTGGTGTCCTGATGGTGGTGGAAGGGGTTGCCGCCCGCCACGTAGACCAGCTTGATGTCCGGATAGGTCACCTTGCGGCCGTTGAAGTCGATGGTCTTGCCCGGGTTGGCGAGGCAGTCGGCGATGCGGGCCACCGGGATGGGGGCCGGGCTGTTCTTCGGTGCGCTGCCAGCGGAGATGCCCGCCAGAATGCCGCCCTTGGCGGTGGGGCTGCCACCGGAGGAGTAGTGGTAACTGAAGCCGTAGCCGCCCCCCGGCAGGCCGATCTGGCCCAGCATGGAGGCCAGAGTGACCAGCATCCAGTTGGGCTGCTCCCCGTGGTGCTGACGCTGCATGCCCCAACCGGCCATGATCATGGTGCGCTTGGCGGCCATGTCGAGGGCCAGCTGGCGGATCACCTTGGCATCGACGCCGCAGATGGCGCTCGCCCACTCGGCGCTCTTGGGCTGACCGTCATCCTTGCCGAGCAGGTAGGCGAGGAAGGTGTCGAAGCCGACGGTGTAGCGATCGAGGAAGGCCTGATCGTGCTTCTTCTCGCTGTAGAGGGTGTGGGCCACCCCCAACATCATGGCCACGTCGGTATAGGCGTTCGGGGCAATCCACTCGGCATTGGCCTGCTTGGCGGTCTCGTTGTAGACGGGGTCGATGCTGATGACCCGGGTGCCTTTCTCTTTCAGCGCCTTGAAGCCGGCCTGCCCCTCGTGATCCGGCATGTTCCAGCTGTTCTTCAGGGTCACCTGGGCGTTGACCCCCCAGAGCACCACCAGTTCGGCGTGTTCCACCACGTTGGGCCAGGCGGTCTGCTGCTCGTACACCTCGATGGAGCCCATCACGTGGGACATGATCACCTGGGCCGCGCCGGTGGAGTAGTCACCGGCATAACCGGTGAAGCCGCCCGAGAGGTTCATCAGGCGGTGCAGCAGGGTGCGGCTGTTGTGGAACATGCCCACGCTCTTCCAGCCGTAGGATCCGGCGTGGATCGCCTGCGGGCCGAAATCAGACTGGACGCGCTGGATCTCGCCGGCCACCAGTTCGATGGCCTTCTCCCAGCTCACTCGCACCCACTCGTCGGCACCGCGCAGCTCCGGTCTGGCACCCGGGCCGTGCTCCAGCCAGCTCTTGCGCACCATGGGGTACTTGATGCGGTTCTTGGCGTGGACCTGGAACGGCGCCATGTCGATGAGGTCATTCGGTGCCGGATCGTCGGCCACCGGCTGGACCCGCACCATGCGGCCCTCTGAGACGATGGCCTCGAAGGCCCCCCAGTGGGCGCCGGTCAGGATGCCTTTCTGGGCGGGCACCAGGGTGGGGAACTGCTCAAGGGCCGTGCTGACGGCCTTGGCCAGGGCGCTTTTCGGGAAGAGACCAGCCAGCAGGGGCAGGGCGGCACAGGCCCCCAGCCCCTTGAGCAGAGTACGGCGGGAGAGGTTGGTCTGTTGGTCATTGAAAAAAGTCATGGGAGAGTCCTCTGTTCCTGCCTTAATGGGCCGCGCTCATGTCGCTGGCATGTTTCTGCACGTATTGGGTGAGCATGCGCGCCTGCTCCGGGGTGAGGGAGGTACGGGACTCCATCCCCTTGATGACGCCGATCCACTGGTTGGCGTTGAAGTGATCCAGCGCGGTGAGGCCGTGACAGCCGGTGCAGTTGTTGGACATCAGGGTGGAGGCGTATTGCCACAGCTTGCCCTGGTCGCCGATGAGCTGGCTCTGGTCGACCCAGGCGGTCAGGCTGACCTGATGCCAGGTGAGGTTGGTGGCGCTGTCGGTCTCGCTCTTGCCGGTCACGAGGGCTTTTCTGGCGGCTTCGCCAACCAGCACGCTCAGGATCCGTTTGCCGGGGGCGGCGTAGAACACCTCGCTCACACCGTCCTGTTGCCAGCCGTCGATGCGCACCTGGGCGCGGCCGTTGTCGTTGGCCAGCACTTCCACCTGGGTGGAGGGCATCAGGGTGCCTTCGTCAGTCTTGGCGCCGGCCTCCAGATAGAGCGGGGTGGTGGCGATGGCATAGCGGGTGGTGACGGTGGCCGGGGTCTGGGCCGCGGCGGCGGCCAGTTCGCTGGCACCGGCGGCGGCCAGGCCGCTCATGTCCGGCATGATGTGGGCGACGCCGCGGTGGCAGTCGATGCAGGTCTGGCCCTCCTTGATGGCGACCGGGTGCTCGGCACGGGCATTGGGGCGCTGGGCCAGGATATCCATCGCCGCGTAGCTGTGGCAGCTGCGACAGGTGGCGGAGTCATTGGCCTTGAGCTGATCCCACACGGTCTGGGCCATGCGCAGCTTGTGGGCCTCGTATTTTTCCGGGGTGTCGAGGGTGCCGATCGCCTCGTGATAGATGTCTTTCACGGCGCGGATCTTGGTCCAGAGATAGGCGGCGGGTTCACTGGGGATGTGGCAGTCGGCGCACTCGGCGCGGATCCCCTTCACGTTCTGGAAGTGGACACTGCCCTGATATTCGGCGAGGGGGGTCTGCATGGAGTGGCAGGAGACGCAGAACTCGGTGGAGCTGGTCTTGTGCAGCACGGTGACGGTGACGCCCAGTGCAGCGACCCCCAGCAGGGCCCCGAGCAGCAGAAGCCAGAACCAGGTCTTTCTCAACAGTTTTCCAAGCATGGTGACGGTGTCCTTCGAATTCGGGTATTACCAATATAGTAGTAGTCCCAAGATTCGATGGGTTGACCTCGGTCATGATTTTTATTTCGACATGTAAGCAATTTTTGGGTTTTTTTTTGTTTGGGCATGCTTTTTTGAATTTTAATCGCACTTTTACCCTTCAACGGGAGCGGGATGCGCTGTGGTGAGGGCGATGCCCAAGCCGGGGCGAGGAGGCAGTACGCCACCCCGGGGCTTGGGGTTTGCGGTGAGAGGATTGTATACTGTTCACATATACAGTATTCAGGTGTATCCATCATGCGACTCTTTATCGCCGAGAAACCCAGCCTTGGCCGCGCCATCGCCGATGTCCTCCCCAAACCTCACAAGAAGGGGGAGGGTTTCATCGAGACGGCGCAGGGAGACGTGGTGACCTGGTGCATCGGCCACCTGCTGGAGCAGGCCGAGCCCGATGCCTACGATGCCGCCTACAAGCAGTGGCGCATGGAATCCCTCCCCATTGTCCCGACCCAGTGGCAGCTGGTGGCCAAACCCAAGACCAAGGCCCAGCTGGCCGTCATCAAGGGGCTCATCAAGCAGGCGGACTGCGTGGTCAACGCCGGTGACCCGGACAGGGAAGGGCAACTGCTGGTGGACGAGGTGATCGACTTTCTCGGCTATCCCAAGACCAAACCGGTTCAGCGCTGCCTCATCAGCGATCTCAATCCCCCCGCCGTGCGCCGCGCCCTCGACAAGCTCAGGGACAACAAGGAGTTCGTGCCGCTGGCGGTGTCAGCGCTGGCCCGTAGCCGTGCCGACTGGCTCTATGGCATCAACATGACCCGGGCCTATACCCTGCTTGGTCGCAAGGGGGGTTGCAGCGAACTGCTGTCGGTGGGCCGGGTACAGACCCCCTTGCTCGGTCTGGTGGTGCGCCGGGATCTCGAGATCGAGGCCTTCGTTCCCAAGCCGTTCTACGAGGTGATGGCCCATCTGCTGACCCAGGGCAACGAACGCTTCACCGCCAGGTGGCTGCCATCGGAGGCCTGCCTGCCCTGGCAGGATGAGGAGGGTCGGGTGCTCAACCGGGCGCTGGCCGCCAAGGTGGTGGAGCGGATCCAGGGGCAGCCCGCCCGGGTGGAGGCGGTGGAGGAGCAGGCGCGCAAGCAGGCGGCGCCGCTCCCCTACAATCTTTCCAGCCTGCAGATCGACGCTGCCAAGCGCTTTGGCATGGATGCCAAGCGGGTGCTGGACGTCTGCCAGAGCCTCTACGAGCGGCACAAGCTCATCACCTATCCCAGATCTGACAGCCGCCATCTGCCGAGCGAGCACTTCAACCGGGCCGGCCAGGTGCGGGAGGCCATCGCCAGCACGGCCCCTGCGCTGGCCAGGGCGGTCGCCGAAGCGGATGGCAGGATCCGCAGCAAGGCGTGGAACGACAGCAAGGTGGATGCCCACCACGCCATCATTCCCACCGAGAAGAGGGGGAACGAGGGGAGCCTGGGGGCCGACGAGGCGAAGCTGTACGGCCTGATTGCCCGCCAGTATCTGCTGCAGTTCTACCCGCCGTTCGAGTACAACGACAGCAAGGTGTTGCTGCGCATCGCCGGAGGGCTGTTCCAGGCCAAGGCGCGCCGCATCCTCAAGGCGGGCTGGAAGGCGCTGCTCGGAGTGGAAGAGGATGACGAGGAGGAGGCGGGAACCCTGCCTGCCCTGAAAGAGGGGGAGGAACTGCTGTGCGAGCGGGGGGAACTGCTGGAGAAGATGACCCAGCCCCCCAAGCCGTTTACCGATGCCACCCTGCTGGCCGCCATGACCGGCATCGCCCGTTATGTGCAGGATCCCGAGATCCGCAAGACCCTGCGGGAGACCGACGGTCTGGGCACCGAGGCGACCCGGGCCGGGATCATCGATCTGCTGTTCAAGCGCCGCTTCCTGGTGCGCCAGGGCAAGAGCATCAAGGCCACCCCGACCGGGCGAGCCCTGGTCCAGGCGCTGCCCGCGACCGCCACGACACCGGACATGACGGCACTGTGGGAGCAGAGTCTGGGCCAGATCGCCGAACGTCACGGCAGCTACCAGCAGTTCATGGGGCCGCTCACCGAGCAGCTCAACGGCCTGATCGAGGGGGCGCGGCAGGATTCCGGCGCCAGCTTCAGCGCGCTGCCCAAGGCGGCGCCCGGTGACAGCAAGCAACGCTTTGCCCGCCGCAAGCGGACTGGGTCCACCGCCGCACGCCCCCGCACGAGCAAGAGTGCTGGCAAGAGTACGGGAAAGAGCTCTGGCAAGGGGACGACCAGGGGCAAGGCGGCCTGAGGCTGGCGCGCGCCGTGATCACATAGAAAAGAAAGAGGGGCCGGAGGCCCCTCTTTGTATGGATGGGATGGCTTACCCCGTGTAGACGCTCTCTTCCGGATAACGGATGCGGGTCTCCACCGGGCGGGCCAGCATGATCGCCAGGGTGAGGGGTCCCAGACGGCCGCAGATCATCACCAGCACCAGGATCAGTTTGCCCGGTTCGCTCAGAGAAGCGGTGATGCCGGTGGACAGTCCCACGGTGGCAAAGGCCGAGATGGTCTCGAACATGATCTTGTCGAAGGGTTGCGACTCCGTGAGCATCAGCAGGAACATCGCCAGCATCAGCACCATGGTACTGACGATGATGATGGCCAGGGAGCGGGTCACTATCTGGGGTGACAGGGTGCGGCCGAAGGCGGTGACATGGGGGCGCTTGGTCAGAAACGCCCGGGTCGCCAGCAGGACGACGGCAAAGGTGGTGACCTTGATACCGCCCCCGGTCGAGGTTGCCCCGGCACCGATGAACATCAGCATCATCATGAACAGCAGGGAGGCCGGCACCATCTGGCCGATATCCACCGTGTTGAAGCCCGCCGTGCGCGCGGTGGCCGACTGGAAGAAGGCTGCCAGCCACTGGCTCCCGAAGGAGGCGTTGCCCAGGGTGCCCGGGTTGTTGTGCTCCAGCAGCCAGAACATCAGGGTCCCCAGCAGCAGCAGGGCAGGGGTCATCAGCAGCATCAGCTTGCTGTGCAGTTTCAGCTTGCGCCAGCGGCGGTTGCGCACCAGGTCGACGATGACGGTGAAGCCTACCCCCCCCAGGATCAGCAGGGCCGGTATGGTCAGGCTGATGATGGGGTCATCCCGGTAGTCCATGAGGTTGTTGGCAAACAGCGAGAAGCCGGCGTTGTTGAAGGCCGACACCGCGTGGAAGAAGCTGACGTAGAGGCCGTGGCCCCAGCCCATGTCGGGCACCCAGCGAATGGCCATGATGGCGGTGCCGATCAGCTGGGCAATCAGGGCGAACAGGACGATGCGCTTCACCAGCTGGACGATGTTGACGGACCCCTCCTGGCCCAGCGCCTCCTTGGCCAGCACCTGCTGGCGCAGCCCGACCCGCTTGCTGAACATGGCGATGAGCAGCAGTGTCATGGTCATCTGGCCGAGACCACCAATCTCCATCAATATCAACAGGATGATCTGCCCCTGCAGGGTGAAGGCGGTGCCGGTATCCACCACCCCGAGGCCGGTCACGCTGATGGCGGAGGTGGCGGTGAACAGGGCGTTGATGACGGTGACCTCACCCTTGTGGCTGGAGGGCTGGACCAGAAACAGGGTGCCAACCAGCAGGATGATGAGGAAACTGCCCAGGATGAGCTTGGCCTCGCTCCAGCGGGAGTTGTCTTCCCGATGCAGGGTGAAGGCGTAGTTGCTGCGCCAGTTGATCATAGGGTGTCGAGCCAGTGATCGATGGCGTGCTTGTTGCCGGCCAGGATCAGGATGTCACCGAGTTGCAGCTCCATCTTGCCGGTCAGGACGTTGTGCAGCACCTCACCCCGCTTGATGGCCAACAGCTGGAAATCGCTTTGCTGCAGCAGGCGCAAGTCGGCCAAGGTGCGGGTGTTTTGCTGCAAGCCGATCACGAACTCGGTCAGCACCATGTCGTGACCCAGCTCCAGGTAGTCGAACAGCCGGTTGTCCAGCATGCTCTGGGCCACCCGGCGGCCCATGTCCCACTCCGGGTTGATCACCTTGTCCGCGCCCACCTTCTGCAGGATCTTGGCGTGGAACTTGTCACGGGCCTTGACCCAGACCTTCTTCACGCCCGCCTCTTTCAGCACCAGCGTGGTCAGGATGCTGGTCTCCAGGTTGTCGCCGATGGCGACAAAGACGATGTCGAAATTCGCCAGGCCCAGTTCGGCGACCGTGGCCTCGTCGGTGGCATCGGCCACGATGACGTGGTTGCAGAGGGTGGCTATCTGGCGGGTCTTGCTCTCGTCGATGTCGATGGCCAGTACCTCGGCATTCTGGCGCTGCAACTCTTCGCACAAGGCGCTGCCAAACAGGCCCAGGCCGATGACGGCGAATTGATTGTTCATGCATGCTTCCTCAGCGGGATGAAGGGGTTACTCTACTCCAGCGCCGTGAGTCCGAAAAGTGTCCGGGTTTTTTGTCCCGGGGGATCTGGGGTAAACTGCGCCCTTGTCCTTGTCGGAACACACAGATGAAACTCACCCCCCACGCCTCCCTGTCGACCCTCAATACTCTGGGCCTGGACGCACACTGCCTCTGGCTGGCCGATGTGACCCGGCCGGATGATCTCGCGCAACTGCGGACCAACCCGGAGTTGGCCACCTTGCCGCGCCTGGTGCTGGGAGGAGGAAGCAACATCCTGTTCTGCGATGACTTTGCCGGTCTGGTGGTCCACAACGGCCTGAAAGGGATCACGCTGCACGAGGAGTCCGAGCACTGGCTGCTGCATGTGGCGGCAGGTGAAAACTGGCACGAGCTGGTATGCCACGCCCTGCAACAGGGCTGGCACGGGCTGGAGAACCTGGCACTCATTCCCGGGACGGTCGGGGCGGCCCCGGTACAGAACATCGGTGCCTACGGGGTCGAGCTGGCCAGCGTCTGTGCCTACGTGGAGGCGTTCAACTGGCAGAGTGGCGAGGTGGAGCGCATCGCGGCGGCCGACTGCCGGTTCGGTTACCGTGACAGCATCTTCAAGCACGACTATCAGGACTCCCACTTCATCACCGCCGTCGGTCTGCGCCTGCCCAAGGCATGGCGCCCGGTCGCCGGTTATGGCCCGCTGGCGGCGCTGGGGGATGCCCCTTCGCCACAGGCCATTTTCGACACCGTCTGTGCCACCCGCATGGCCAAGCTGCCGGATCCGGCGGTGCTGGGCAACGCGGGCAGTTTCTTCAAAAACCCTGTTGTGCCCGCCGCCCTGGCCGAGACCCTGAAACAGCAATACCCGCAGATGCCCTGCTACCCTGCGGCAGAAGGGCAGGCCAAGCTGGCGGCTGGCTGGCTCATCGATCAGTGCGGTCTCAAGGGGTTTGCCATCGGTCGTGCCGCCGTCCATCAGGAGCAGGCGCTGGTGCTGGTCAATCTGGGGGGCGCCAGCGCCATGGAACTCATCGCGCTGGCGGCCCATGTCCGCGACAGCGTGGAACACCAGTTCGGTGTGGTGCTGGAACATGAGGTGCGCTTCATGGGGCGCAGCGGTGAAACCTGGCTCGACGAGGTACTGGCATGACCCTGACCCCCGTCAGACAGACCCTGATCACCCTGCTCAGCGACGGCCAGTTCCATTCCGGCGAGCAGCTGGGCGAGCGCCTTGGCATCAGCCGGGCGGCGGTGAGCAAGCACATGGCCGCGCTCAAGGATCTGGGGCTGGATCTCTTCAGCCTGACCGGCAAGGGCTATCGGCTGGCGGTGCCCATGGCCCTCTATGACGAGGGGCGGCTGCAGGCAGAGGCACCGATGGCGCCGGTGCACTGCTTCCCTGTCATCGATTCCACCAACCAGTACCTGCTGGAGCGGGTCAATACCCTGAGCTCCGGGGAAAGCTGTCTGGCCGAGTGCCAGACCGCCGGGCGGGGACGTCGTGGCAAACCCTGGGTTTCTCCCTTCGGTTGCCAGCTGATCCTGAGCATGTACTGGCGGCTTGAGCAGGGCATGGCGGCCGCCATGGGACTGAGTCTCGCGGTCGGCGTGGCGGTGGTCGAGGCGCTGGAGTCACTCGGTTATCCCGGGGTGGCGCTCAAGTGGCCGAACGACCTCTATTACCAGGGCCGCAAGCTGGCGGGCATCCTGGTGGAGATGAGCGGCAGTGCGGGTGCCAGCTGCCATCTGGTGATCGGGGTCGGCCTCAATCTGGCGATGCCGAGTCGGGAGGGGGAGAAGATCGATCAGGCCTGGTCCGAGCTGCGCCATATCCAGCCCGAGCCGGTGGATCGCAACGAGCTGGCCGCCTGCGTGCTGCTGCACCTGCAACAGGCCATGCAAACCTTCGAACAGTCGGGGCTGGCGAGTTTTGTCGAGAGCTGGAACCGGCTCGACCACTTCGCCGGCCAGCCGGTAAAGCTGCTGATGGGAGAGCAGGTGATCCGCGGGATTGCCCGGGGGATCGACGAACGCGGAGCCCTGCGTCTGGAGACGGAAGAGGGGCTCAAGCTCTATCTGGGAGGGGAACTCTCCCTGCGGCGGGGGGACTGAACCCATACGCTCATGACGACTGAATGTAAGAGGGGGCCTGCGGGCCCCCTCTTCCATGTATGCATTGCGACAGTGGTCACTTGCGCAGCTTGATCTGCTCGATGGCGTGCTCGTTGCCCTTGGTGAGGATGAGGTTGGCCCGCTCCCGGGTCGGCAAGATGTTCTCTTGCAGGTTCAGGTAGTTGATATCCTGCCAGATGTTGTTGGCGATCTCGGTCGCCTCGCTCTCGGCCAGCTTGGCGTAGTGGTGGAAATAGGAGTCGGGATCCGAGAAGGCGCCGCTGCGGAATTTGAGAAAACGATCGATGTACCAGGTGCGCAGCAGCTCGGCGTCAGCATCCACATAGATGGAGAAGTCGACGAAGTCCGACACGAACACACGATGGGGGTCCTGGGGATAGTCCATGCCGCTTTGCAGCACATTGAGCCCCTCCAGGATCAGGATGTCCGGCTGCTCCACCACCTTCTTCTCGTCGGGCAGGATGTCATAGATCAGGTGGGAGTAGACGGGGGCCTCGACCTTCTCGTGGCCGGCGCGGATATTGGCGACAAACTCCACCAGATGGCGGATGTCATAAGACTCGGGGAATCCCTTGCGACGCATCAGGCCACGGGCTTCCAGCTCCTTGTTGGGAAACAGGAAGCCGTCGGTGGTGACCAGCTCCACCCTGGGGTGCTCCGGCCAGCGCTCCAGCAATGCCTGAAGGATACGGGCCGTGGTGCTCTTGCCCCCCGCCACGCTGCCGGCGATGCTGATGATATAGGTGCCCTTGCCGCGGGACTGACCGAGAAACTGCTCCAGCACCCGGCTGCGGCGCTGCTTGGCCTTGACGTAGAGATTGAGGAGACGGGAGAGGGGCAGATAGATCTCTTCCACTTCCCGCAATGACACCTTCTCGTTGATCCCGCGCAGGGTCTGCAGATCGTGCTCGGTCAGGGTCAGGGGGACCGCATCGCGCAATAACGCCCATTGTTCGCGGGTGAATTGCAAATAGGGGTTATGCTCTGTCGTCATGGTGTCATCACTGTTTCTTGGGCAGGGCGACCATACACCAAGGGATCGGGAGCGACAAGGGACGCGTCCGGTCGGGACGGAGAAGGCGCGTTTTTTTGCTTGGATCCCGGCATAAATGCACATTTTGCAAGGTGCAATGGTTGCATCCCCAAAATCCTTACCATAAAATGCGCGACGCTTGGATGTCTATCGTCTATTTGCCCAGCAAAAGCGACAAAAACAACGGGTGCAAGCAGAATTACCGTTGTGGCATTTATGCAACTGGAGGGGTTCCCGAGCGGCCAAAGGGATCAGACTGTAAATCTGACGGCTCTGCCTTCGAAGGTTCGAATCCTTCTCCCTCCACCATATTTCTCTGCGGTTTGAGTTCTTTGGGTTAGAGAAATGCGGGCATCGTATAATGGCTATTACCTCAGCCTTCCAAGCTGATGATGCGGGTTCGATTCCCGCTGCCCGCTCCAAGATGCTGATATGGCTCAGGTAATTCTGAGAGCCACACCTTAGGGTGAGTTCGGCAATCGAACCAGCCTGTCAGCACCAACCTCTCTACTCCCCTTGATTCAAATCCATCATATAAACTGTTCTGTGGTTAGCTTGCCACCGCGTACTCAGCGTTAGTTTAGAGGGACGATCATGTCTAAAGAAAAATTTGAGCGTAATAAACCGCACGTTAACGTGGGTACCATCGGCCACGTTGACCACGGTAAAACCACCCTGACCGCCGCCATCACCAACGTGCTGGCCAAGCACTTCGGTGGTAAAGCTTTCGCCTTCGACCAGATCGACAAGGCACCGGAAGAGCGTGAGCGTGGTATCACCATCAACACCTCCCACGTAGAATACGACACTGCTACCCGCCACTACGCCCACGTAGATTGCCCGGGTCACGCCGACTACGTTAAAAACATGATCACCGGCGCTGCCCAGATGGACGGCGCAATCCTGGTAGTAGCAGCGACTGACGGCCCGATGCCGCAGACTCGTGAGCACATCCTGCTGGGTCGTCAGGTAGGCGTTCCGTACATCATCGTGTTCATGAACAAGTGCGACATGGTAGATGACGAAGAGCTGCTGGAACTGGTCGAGATGGAAGTTCGCGAACTGCTGTCCGAGTACGACTTCCCGGGTGATGACCTGCCGGTAGTACGTGGTTCCGCACTGAAAGCGCTGGAAGGCGAAGCTCAGTGGGAAGAGAAGATCCTGGAACTGGCTGGCCACCTGGACACCTACATTCCGGAGCCGGAGCGCGCAATTGACCAGCCGTTCCTGATGCCTATCGAAGACGTCTTCTCCATCGCAGGCCGTGGTACCGTAGTAACCGGTCGTGTAGAGCGCGGTATCGTTAAAGTTGGTGAAGAAGTGGAAATCGTTGGTATCAAAGATACCACCAAGACCACCTGTACCGGCGTTGAAATGTTCCGCAAACTGCTGGACGAAGGTCGTGCAGGTGAGAACGTTGGCGCGCTGCTGCGTGGCGTGAAGCGTGAAGACGTAGAGCGTGGTCAGGTACTGGCCAAGCCGGGCACCATCAAGCCGCACACTAAGTTCGAATCCGAAGTGTACGTGCTGTCCAAAGAAGAAGGTGGTCGTCACACTCCGTTCTTCAAGGGCTACCGTCCGCAGTTCTACTTCCGTACTACCGACGTGACCGGTACCATCGAACTGCCGGAAGGCGTAGAGATGGTCATGCCGGGCGACAACATCAAGATGGTTGTTACCCTGATTGC
>NZ_JBFODJ010000127.1:0-20251 GCF_040908265.1 Aeromonas sp. R5-1 | reverse complement strand
GCAATCAGGGTAACAACCATCTTGATGTTGTCGCCCGGCATGACCATCTCTACGCCTTCCGGCAGTTCGATGGTACCGGTCACGTCGGTAGTACGGAAGTAGAACTGCGGACGGTAGCCCTTGAAGAACGGAGTGTGACGACCACCTTCTTCTTTGGACAGCACGTACACTTCGGATTCGAACTTAGTGTGCGGCTTGATGGTGCCCGGCTTGGCCAGTACCTGACCACGCTCTACGTCTTCACGCTTCACGCCACGCAGCAGCGCGCCAACGTTCTCACCTGCACGACCTTCGTCCAGCAGTTTGCGGAACATTTCAACGCCGGTACAGGTGGTCTTGGTGGTATCTTTGATACCAACGATTTCCACTTCTTCACCAACTTTAACGATACCGCGCTCTACACGACCGGTTACTACGGTACCACGGCCTGCGATGGAGAAGACGTCTTCGATAGGCATCAGGAACGGCTGGTCAATTGCGCGCTCCGGCTCCGGAATGTAGGTGTCCAGGTGGCCAGCCAGTTCCAGGATCTTCTCTTCCCACTGAGCTTCGCCTTCCAGCGCTTTCAGTGCGGAACCACGTACTACCGGCAGGTCATCACCCGGGAAGTCGTACTCGGACAGCAGTTCGCGAACTTCCATCTCGACCAGTTCCAGCAGCTCTTCGTCATCTACCATGTCGCACTTGTTCATGAACACGATGATGTACGGAACGCCTACCTGACGACCCAGCAGGATGTGCTCACGAGTCTGCGGCATCGGGCCGTCAGTCGCTGCTACTACCAGGATTGCGCCGTCCATCTGGGCAGCGCCGGTGATCATGTTTTTAACGTAGTCGGCGTGACCCGGGCAATCTACGTGGGCGTAGTGGCGGGTAGCAGTGTCGTATTCTACGTGGGAGGTGTTGATGGTGATACCACGCTCACGCTCTTCCGGTGCCTTGTCGATCTGGTCGAAGGCGAAAGCTTTACCACCGAAGTGCTTGGCCAGCACGTTGGTGATGGCGGCGGTCAGGGTGGTTTTACCGTGGTCAACGTGGCCGATGGTGCCGACGTTTACGTGCGGTTTATTACGCTCAAATTTTTCTTTAGACACGACGTAGTCCTTCTAGGTTAAACCCGCCTACCGTCGTAGGCGGGGAATCTTAAATTACTTGGATTTGCGCTCTTCGATCACGGCCTGGGCGACGTTGGTCGGGGCATCGTGATACTTGGCGAATTCCATGGCGTAGGAAGCACGACCCTGGGTAGCAGAACGCAGGGAGGTGGCGTAACCGAACATTTCGGCCAGCGGCACCAGCGCACGTACGATCTTGCCGGACGGGCCATCTTCCATGCCTTCGATCAGGCCGCGACGACGGTTCAGGTCACCGATCACGTCGCCCATGTAGTCTTCCGGAGTCTCGACTTCGACCTTCATGATCGGTTCGAGCAGTACCGGGTTGGCCTTCATGAAGCCAGCCTTGAACGCCAGAGAAGCAGCGATCTTGAACGCCAGTTCGGAAGAGTCGACATCGTGGTAGGAACCGAAGTGCAGACGCACACCCAGATCCATTACCGGATAGCCTGCCAGCGGGCCGGACTTCAGCTGCTCGCGGATACCCTTGTCAACACCCGGGATGAATTCGCCTGGAATCACGCCACCCTTGATGTCGTTGACGAATTCGTAGGCTTTGCCTTCTTCCAGCGGGTACATGTCGATAACGACGTGACCGTACTGACCACGACCACCGGACTGCTTGGCATGCTTGCCTTCGATGTCCTTGACGGTGTTGCGGATGGTTTCACGGTAGGCAACCTGCGGCTTACCTACGTTGGCTTCTACCTTGAACTCGCGACGCATACGGTCAACGATGATGTCCAGGTGCAGCTCACCCATACCGGCGATGATGGTTTGACCAGATTCTTCGTCGGTCCATACGCGGAAGGACGGATCTTCCTGAGCCAGACGACCCAGAGCCAGACCCATCTTCTCCTGGTCAGCCTTGGATTTCGGCTCAACGGCGATGGAGATTACCGGCTCCGGGAATTCCATACGCTCCAGGATGATCGGTGCGCTTTCGTCACACAGGGTATCACCGGTGGTGACGTCCTTCAGGCCGATGGCAGCAGCGATGTCGCCTGCGCGAACTTCTTTGATCTCTTCACGCTTGTTGGCATGCATCTGAACAATACGGCCGAAACGCTCGCGCTTCTCTTTAACGGAGTTCAGCACGGAGTCACCGGAGTTGACCACACCGGAGTAAACACGGAAGAAGGTCAGGTTGCCCACGAACGGGTCGGTAGCAATCTTGAATGCCAGAGCAGAGAACGGCTCGTCATCGGAAGCGTGACGCTCGTCCTTGGTCTCGCCATCCAGCTTCAGACCGTCGATAGCAGCAACGTCGGTCGGAGCCGGCAGGTACTCGACCACGGCATCCAGCATGGCCTGTACGCCCTTGTTCTTGAACGCGGAGCCACAGGTAACCAGGATGATTTCGTTGTTCAGAACACGCTGACGCAGAGCTTTCTTGATCTCTTCTTCAGTCAGTTCTTCACCACCCAGGTATTTTTCCATCAGGTCTTCAGACGCTTCAGCAGCGGCTTCAACCAGGTTCATGCGCATTTCTTGCGCCTGTTCCAGCAGCTCGGCCGGGACGTCTTCGTAGTCGAAGGATACGCCCTGGTCAGCTTCGCTCCAGTTGATGGCTTTCATCTTGACCAGGTCGATAACGCCCTTGAAGTTCTCTTCGGAACCGATGTTCAGTTGCAGAGGAACCGGGTTACCTTTCAGACGGGTCTTGATGTGCTCAACGCAGCGCAGGAAGTTAGCACCGGTACGGTCCATCTTGTTGACGAACGCGATACGGGGAACCTTGTACTTGTTAGCCTGACGCCATACGGTTTCAGACTGGGGCTGTACGCCACCTACGGCACAGTACACCATCACGGCGCCATCCAGAACACGCATGGAACGCTCTACTTCGATAGTAAAGTCAACGTGGCCCGGGGTATCGATGATGTTGATACGGTGCGGTTGGAACTGTTTACCCATACCGGACCAGAAAGCGGTGGTCGCGGCGGAGGTGATGGTGATACCACGCTCTTGTTCCTGTTCCATCCAGTCCATGGTGGCGGCGCCATCGTGAACTTCACCGATCTTGTGACTTACACCGGTGTAAAACAGAACGCGCTCGGTAGTAGTAGTCTTACCGGCGTCGATGTGAGCGGAGATACCGATATTACGATAACGCTCAATGGGGGTTGTACGAGCCATTGTCATCCTCTTACTAGGGCGCTTGTCCCCAGATAATTAAAGGTGCGCAGAGTCATAAGACCCTGCGCAAGCGGATTACCAGCGGAAGTGAGCGAAGGCCTTGTTCGCTTCAGCCATACGGTGAACGTCTTCACGTTTCTTGACAGACGAACCCTTATTGTCAGCGGCATCCAGCAGCTCGCCAGCCAAACGCTGAGCCATTGATTTTTCACCACGTTTACGAGCGGCATCAACCAACCAGCGCATTGCCAGAGCATTGCGACGTACCGGACGAACTTCTACCGGCACCTGATAGGTTGCACCACCGACGCGACGAGATTTAACCTCGACCGCCGGACGAATGTTGTCCAGAGCGACTTCGAACAGGGCCAGGTGCTCTTTGCCAGATTTGGTGGCAATGATGTCCAGGGCGCCATAAACGATGGCTTCTGCAACAGATTTCTTACCGTCAACCATTACTACGTTGACAAATTTAGCCAGCAGCTCAGATCCGAACTTGGGATCCGGCAGGATTTTACGCTGACCAACAACACGACGTCTTGGCATTTCAAATTCTCCGTAACTTCAGGGGTTACCCAAAACTAGAAAGTTATCTAACTAGAAACGAATTAACGTTTGGCCTTACTTAACGGAGAACCATTAAGCTTTCGGACGCTTCACGCCGTACTTGGAGCGAGCCTGCTTACGGTCTTTAACACCGGCACAGTCCAACGCACCACGAACGGTGTGATAACGAACACCTGGCAAGTCTTTTACACGACCGCCACGAATCAGAACAACAGAGTGCTCTTGCAGGTTGTGACCTTCACCACCGATGTAGGAGGTGACTTCGAAGCCGTTGGTCAGACGTACACGGCATACTTTACGCAGTGCAGAGTTAGGCTTCTTCGGGGTGGTGGTGTATACACGGGTGCATACGCCACGCTTCTGAGGGCACGCTTCCAGCGCCGGCACGTTGCTTTTCACAACGAGCTTGATGCGTGGCTTGCGAACCAACTGGTTAATAGTTGCCATCAAAAGGCTCCTGATAATGACTTCATAAACGTGTGAAAAATCCTCCCCGCAGATACGGGGACGCGAAATTTTATGCCCTGTTGTCTGGGGAGTCAAGATTTATACAATTTGCACACCGAAATGGCAAATGACAGTCGAATGACATTATGCTAAGCAACTGAGATAAAAAGGAAAACCAAGTCTAACCGCCCCAGGTCTGCGGTGATCCGTGCTCGGCGATCAACCTGATCAAACCCGGCATATCGAGTTCCATCCCGACCCCGGATGACAAGCCTCTCGCTTGCAGGTCTTCCTTCATGACGTACAGGGGGACCTCTGCCAAGCGCTCGCACCACCCGGGGGCAGCCGCCGCCATCACGGCATCCTGCATCAACACCACCAGATCCCCTTCCATGCGGTAACGCAACGCCAACTCGAGATCCTGGCTCATGAAGGGAGAGTTCAATATCAGCTGTATCACGGACACCTCAGAAGCCGATGTGGGTGGTGAAACCCGCCCAGCTACGGCGAATTTCCGCAGGAGAGAGCGGAATAACTGGAATTAGCAGATCAGCCACCGTCAGTCCTCGCTCAGCCAGTGACACCGCACAGACATAGATCTCCTCGATGTCATACAGTTCCAGCATCTTGAAGGTCGGGGCGTAGTGACGCTGCAATATGGCGTGTGGTGATTGCTCCCTCACCAGTTGCATTACGCCATCCCCCACCAGAAAGAGTGCCAGGGACTCCGTCAATGCAGAGGTGGCCAGCAGAGCATCCAGCCCCTCCCGACCACTCGCCGAACCATGGGGACCACGCCGTGAGATAAACGCTATTCTGGTCATTTTGTCCCCCTAGAACTGAACGAAGCGATCAGCGGTCAGTGCAGCTTCCGCCAACTGACCGAGCCCGCTCAGGCAGAATGGGGCTTCCAGATTGAAATGCTCCCGTCCCATTCCCTTGGCCTCCTGCTCATCCAGCACGCCACGGCGCATGGCCGCAGCCACACACACATCGATGCGGATGCCCTGCTGGATGGCCAACTCGCGCCACAGTGCCACCAGGTCGGTCTCATCGCTGGCTGGCGCATGGAGGCCATTGGCATTGCACACCCCCTCCTGATAGAAGAAGAGGTGGGACAAGCGGTGTCCCTGCTCGACCAGACTCAGGGCAAAACGATAGGCCGTGCTGGCCGTCTGGGTGCCATAGGCGGGCCCGGTGACCAGCAGAGCAAAATTCAGACTCATGATCGCACTCCTGCACAGCGGTGCATCCATTCTACCTCACAGACGCAAAAGCCCCTCCTGGGAGGGGCTTTTCCAATGAAACAGGCTCAGACGTAAGCGATGGCTTCGACTTCGACCAGCACATCCTTGGGCAGACGAGCGACCTCCACGCAGGAACGTGCCGGAGCGGATTCGCCAAAGTAGCGGGCATACACCTGGTTGAAGGCCACGAAGTTGTTCATGTCACTCAGGAAGCAGGTGGTCTTCAGTACCTTGCTGGTATCGGCTCCTGCGGCTTTCAAGACGGCAACCAGATTCTTCATCACCTGCTCTGCCTGAGCCTCGATGCCACCGGCAACGATGTCCATGGTGGCCGGATCGAGCGGGATCTGCCCGGAGGTAAAGACCAGCTCACCCAGCTTGGTAGCCTGGACATAAGGGCCAATTGCGGCAGGCGCCTTGTCGGTTGCAATCACTTCTTTAGCCATTGTTATCTATCCCCTATCTATGGCGCTTACTCACTCTCTTCTTCACCCTGCTTGCGCTGTCGGATGTAGAGATACACGGTATGTTTGGAAATATTCAGCTTGTCGGCGACCAGGTTGATCGAGTCCTTGATATCAAATATGCCCTTCTCGAACAACTGGGTCACGATAAAACGGTTCTTGGCATTGTTGGCCACGGAGGGATCACGATTGATCTCGTCGATGGTGTTGTCCACCGTCTGGGCAACCAGCTCTTCGACGCTGTTGGCGAAGGTCTCCGGTGATTGCCGCTCCACCTGCTGTGGTGTCGGGAAGAATTCGGCCACGAACTCGTGGAAAGGCGCATTGATGTGCAAATTGATGCAGATAAGGCCGATCACCTGCTTGTCGCGGTTACGGATGGCGATGGTGCTCGACTTCATCAAGGCACCGGTCCGACTGCGGGCAAAATAACTCTGGGTGTGATCCTGACCCGTGCTCTCGATGTCCTTGAGCATCCGCAGGGCGAGATCGGTGATCGGCGCCCCCAGAGTTCGACCCGTATTGAAACCATTCGCGATTTGGATCACGGACTCATGCAGATTTTCCAGGGAGTGGAGCACCACCTCGCAGTGCTTGCCGAACAGATCGGCCAGGCCTTCGATAAGGCCCCCATATGAACGCAACAGCTCCCTGTCTTCGTCTGTAAAAGCGCGACCGCTCAGTTGCTCTTCGGGAAGCAGTACTTCCTCGATACCGACAGCCATGTTCTACCCCTGTAATACCCATTCAACTTTCCCGAGTTTTCAGTTGCGACGGGGCAATGTCAACTTTTTTTGATTTTTTGCTCTATAACCTTGCACTGGATCATCCCCCTGCCCCAGCCCAGTGCACGCTGGGCGCCGGATGGGAAATAAAAAAAGGGCCCCTAGAAGGGGCCCTTTTCGATCACTGCAGCTGAAGATTACTCTTCGTCAAAACTGCCGGCTGCGTTGAGCAGATCCGCCAGGTTTTGCTGAGCTTCATCGGCAGTCACCTGCGGCACACCGACAGCACGGGCTGCGGCGGCACGCTGGTTGATGCGGCTGTGGTGGTAGGCAAAGCCGGTACCAGCCGGGATCAGACGACCCACGATCACGTTCTCTTTCAGGCCGCGCAGTTCATCACGCTTGCCACCAACGGCTGCTTCGGTCAGCACGCGGGTGGTCTCCTGGAAGGAAGCCGCGGAGATGAAGGACTCGGTGCTCAGAGATGCCTTGGTAATACCCATCAGGATATGACGGTAGGTAGCCGGGGTCTTCCCTTCGGCAACCAGTTTACGGTTGGCAATCTTCACACGGGCCACTTCAACCTGTTCACCTTCGATCAGGTCGGTGTCGCCAGCGCTCAGGATCTCGCACTTGCGAAGCATCTGACGCACGATGACTTCGATGTGCTTGTCGTTGATCTTAACGCCTTGCAGACGGTAAACGTCCTGCACTTCGTTGGCGATGTAGTTGGCGACCGGGCTGATACCGCGCAGACGCAGGATGTCGTGAGCAGATTCGGGACCGTCCGCCAGCACTTCACCCTTCTCAACTTTTTCACCTTCGAACACGTTGAGGTGACGCCATTTCGGAATCATCTCTTCATAGATCTCGCCACCATCGGTCGGGGTGATGACCAGACGACGTTTGCCCTTGGTCTCTTTCCCGAAGGAGATGGTACCGGAGATCTCGGCCAGGATGGCCGGCTCTTTCGGCTGACGTGCTTCGAACAGATCCGCAACGCGCGGCAGACCACCGGTGATGTCCTTGGTACCACTGGACTCTTGCGGGATACGCGCAACCGCGTCACCCACGCCCACGTTGGCACCATCTTCCAGGTTCACGATCGCCTTGCCCGGCAGGAAGTACTGGGCGGGAACGTCGGTGCCCGGGATCATCACATCCTTGCCATTCAGATCGACCAGTTTCACGGTCGGACGCATCTCTTTACCGGCGCTCGGACGCTCGTTGACATCCAGTACGACGATGGAAGAGAGGCCGGTCAGCTCGTCGGTCTGACGAGTGATGGTCACACCGTCGATCATGTGTTCGAAGTGCAGACGACCCGCCACTTCGGTGATGATCGGGTGGGTGTGCGGGTCCCAGTTCGCGACGGTATCACCGGCGTTCACCGCTTCGCCATCCTTCACTTCCAGCACGGAACCGTAAGGCAGCTTGTGGCTTTCCTTGGTACGGCCCATCTCGTCCATGATGGTCAGCTCGGTAGAACGGGAGGTGATAACCAGCTTGTCAGAGTTGTTCAGAACGAACTTGGCGTTCTGCAACTTGATGCTACCGGTGTTCTTCACCTGGATGCTGCTCTCGGCAGCCGCTCGGGATGCGGCACCACCGATGTGGAAGGTACGCATCGTCAGCTGGGTACCCGGTTCACCGATGGACTGAGCGGCGATAACACCGACAGCCTCACCCTTGTTAACCAGGTGACCACGGGCCAGATCACGGCCGTAGCAGTGAGCACAGTTACCGAAGTCGGTCTCACAGGTGATGGCAGAACGTACCTTCACGCGGTCGACGGAGTTGCGCTCCAGCAGGTCACACAGCTGCTCGTCGAGCAGGGTGTTGCGCGCTACCAGCACTTCATCCTCGGTACCCGGCTTGATCACGTCTTCGGCCACCACACGACCCAGCACGCGCTCACGCAGCGGCTCGACCACGTCGCCACCTTCGATCAGCGGAGTCATCCACAGACCGTCGGTAGTGCCGCAATCGTCCTCGGTGATCACCATGTCCTGGGCCACGTCAACCAGACGACGGGTCAGGTAACCGGAGTTCGCTGTCTTCAGTGCGGTATCCGCCAGACCTTTACGAGCACCGTGAGTGGAGATGAAGTACTGCAGTACGTTCAGACCTTCACGGAAGTTCGCCACGATCGGCGTTTCGATGATGGAGCCATCCGGCTTCGCCATCAGGCCACGCATACCGGCCAGCTGACGGATCTGGGCGGCGGAGCCCCGCGCACCAGAGTCGGCCATCATGAAGATGCTGTTGAAGGAGGCTTGCTCTTCCTCATCGCCCAGGGAGTTGACGTTACGCTCCTTGGAAAGGTTGTCCATCATGGCCTTGGAGACGCGATCGTTCGCGCTGGCCCAGATATCGATAACCTTGTTGTAACGTTCGCCCGCGGTCACCAGACCGGACAGGAACTGGTCCTGGATCTCGGCGACTTCGGCTTCTGCAGCAGCGATGATGTCTTTCTTGGCATCCGGAATGACCATGTCATCGATACCAACAGAGGCACCGGACAGGGCCGCGTAGTGGAAACCGGTATACATCAGCTGGTCAGCGAAGATGACGGTATCCTTCAGGCCCTGCTTGCGATAGCAGGTGTTCAGCAGACGGGAGATGAGCTTTTTGCCCAGCGCCTTGTTGGAGACGCACTTGATCCAGTTCTGCGGGTTGGCGTCCAGGTCAGCCTGCTCTGCAGCAGTCAGTACCTTGGGCTCGTCGATCAGGGCGTATTCCATGCCTTTGGGCAGGATCAGGCTCAGGATCGCACGACCAACGGTGGTGTTCTTCATCTCGGTCTTGGCAACCAGCTCACCGGCTTCGTTCTTCACGTACTCGGTGATGCGGCACTTGACGCGAGCATGCAGGTCGGCCAGACCGGCACGGTAGACCTTCTCGGCCTCTTTCGGGCCGGACAGCACCATACCTTCGCCCTTGGCGTTGATACGGGCACGGGTCATGTAGTACAGACCCAAGACCACGTCCTGAGAAGGAACGATGATCGGCTCACCGGAGGCAGGCGACAGGATGTTGTTGGTGGACATCATCAGGGCACGCGCTTCCAGCTGGGCTTCCAGGGTCAGCGGTACGTGGACCGCCATCTGGTCACCGTCGAAGTCCGCGTTATAGGCGGCACAGACGAGCGGGTGCAGCTGGATGGCCTTGCCTTCGATCAGGGTCGGTTCAAACGCCTGGATACCCAGACGGTGCAGGGTCGGCGCACGGTTCAGCAGAACCGGGTGTTCGCGGATCACTTCGTCCAGGATGTCCCAGACGACGGCTTCTTCGCGCTCCACCATCTTCTTGGCGGCCTTGATCGTGGTCGCCAGACCGCGGGATTCCAGCTTGCCGTAGATGAAGGGCTTGAACAACTCAAGTGCCATCTTCTTCGGCAGACCGCACTGATGCAGACGCAGGGTCGGACCTACGGTGATAACGGAACGACCGGAGTAGTCGACACGCTTACCCAGCAGGTTCTGACGGAAACGACCTTGCTTACCCTTGATCATGTCGGCCAGGGATTTCAGCGGGCGCTTGTTGGAACCGGTGATGGCACGACCACGACGGCCGTTGTCCAGCAGGGCATCCACGGACTCTTGCAGCATGCGCTTTTCGTTGCGCACGATGATGTCAGGCGCAGCCAGATCCAGCAGACGCTTCAAGCGGTTGTTACGGTTGATCACGCGACGGTACAGATCGTTCAGATCGGAGGTCGCGAAACGACCGCCGTCCAGCGGTACCAGCGGACGCAGGTCCGGCGGCAGCACGGGCAGCACTGTCATGATCATCCACTCCGGCTTGTTGCCGGATTGCAGGAAGGCTTCCATCAGCTTCAGACGCTTGGTGGTCTTCTTGCGCTTGGTCTCGGAGTTGGTCTGATCCAGCTCCTCACGCATGGCTTTGACTTCGCCTTCCAGATCGATGGCGCGCAGCAGAGCCAGAATGGCCTCGGCACCCATCTTGGCGTCGAATTCGTCGCCCCACTCTTCCAGTGCGTCCAGATAGTTCTCTTCGGAGAGCATCTGGCTGCGCTCGAGGTTGGTCATGCCGGGTTCGATCACTACATAGGATTCGAAATACAGCACGCGCTCGATGTCACGCAGGGTCATGTCCAGCAGCAGACCGATACGGGACGGCAGGGACTTCAGGAACCAGATGTGGGCAGTCGGGCTGGCCAGCTCGATGTGGCCCATGCGCTCACGACGGACCTTGGTCTGGGTCACTTCTACACCGCACTTCTCGCAGATCACACCACGGTGTTTCAGGCGCTTGTACTTGCCGCACAGACACTCGTAGTCCTTCACCGGTCCGAAGATACGGGCGCAGAACAGACCATCACGCTCCGGCTTGAAAGTCCGGTAGTTGATGGTCTCAGGCTTTTTGACCTCACCGAATGACCAGGAGCGGATCATGTCAGGAGAGGCCAGACCGATCTTGATACTGTCAAACTCTTCGGTCTTGGTCTGAGCCTTCAAAAACTTGAGTAAGTCTTTCACGTGTTTCCCCTGTCAGGAGTCTAACCTCGGCGCCCCGGCTGCCGAAACAGCGGGGCGCCCACGTCAATTCTCGAACAATAAGAGCGAGCTCTTACTCTTCGTCCAGCTCGATGTTGATACCCAGAGAGCGGATTTCCTTCAGCAATACGTTGAAGGATTCGGGCATGCCCGGCTCCATACGGTGGTCGCCATCCACGATGTTCTTGTACATCTTGGTACGGCCGTTCACATCGTCAGACTTGACGGTCAGCATTTCCTGCAGGGTATATGCCGCACCGTAAGCCTCCAGGGCCCACACTTCCATCTCACCGAACCGCTGACCACCGAACTGCGCCTTACCACCCAGCGGCTGCTGGGTAACCAGGCTGTAGGAACCGGTAGAACGCGCGTGCATCTTGTCGTCTACCAGGTGGTTCAGCTTCAGCATGTACATGTAACCCACGGTGACCTTGCGCTCGAAGGCGTTACCGGTACGACCGTCGAACAGGGAGATCTGACCGGATTCCGGCAGATCGGCCAGCTTCAGCAAGGCTTTGATTTCGCGCTCTTTGGCACCATCAAAGACAGGTGTAGCCACCGGCAGACCCTTACGCAGGTTACCCACCAGGGTACGTACGTCGTCGTCAGACAGCTCGGCAATGTTCACTTGCTGGGAGTCCTTCTCGCCCAGGTCATAGACCTGTTGCAGGAACTCGCGCATCTCGTGCAGCTCGCGCTGTTCTTTGATCATGCGGTCGATCTTCTCGCCGATGCCCTTGGCCGCGAGGCCCAGGTGCACTTCGAGGATCTGACCGATGTTCATACGAGACGGTACGCCCAGCGGGTTCAGTACGATGTCGACCGGACGGCCGTACTCGTCATGAGGCATATCCTCGACCGGACAGATCTTGGAGATAACACCCTTGTTACCGTGACGGCCCGCCATCTTGTCACCCGGCTGGATGCGACGCTTGACGGCCAGATAGACCTTGACGATCTTCAGTACGCCCGGCGCCAGGTCATCGCCCTGGATGATCTTGCGACGCTTGTTCTCGAATTTCTTGTCGAACTCGGCCTTCAGCTCAACGTGCTGTTCAGCGATCTGCTCCAGCTCGATTTGCTTGGCTTCATCTTCGATGGCCAGCTCAAACCACTTGGAACGATCGAGCTTGTTCAGACGATCTTCGCTGTAACCGGCGGCCAGCAGCAGGTTGCGGGAACGGCCGAAAATGCCGTCTTCCAGGATCTTGAACTCTTCGGTCAAGTCCTTCTTCGCTTCCTTCAACTGCATCTCTTCGATTTCTTTGGCGCGCTTGTCTTTTTCCACGCCATCGCGGGTAAAGACTTGCACGTCAACCACGGTACCGTACACACCGTTCGGCACTCGCAGGGAAGAGTCCTTCACGTCGGACGCCTTCTCACCAAAGATGGCGCGCAGCAGCTTCTCTTCCGGAGTCAGCTGGGTTTCACCTTTCGGAGTTACCTTGCCGACCAGGATATCGCCGCCCTTCACTTCGGCACCCACGTAGACGATACCGGACTCGTCCAGCTTGGACAGAGCGGCTTCACCCACGTTCGGGATGTCAGCAGTGATCTCTTCCGGACCCAGCTTGGTGTCACGGGAGATACAGGCCAGTTCCTGGATGTGGATGGTGGTCAGGCGATCTTCCTGAACCACGCGCTCGTTCACCAGGATCGAGTCTTCGAAGTTGTAACCGTTCCACGGCATGAACGCGACGCGCAGGTTCTGACCCAGCGCCAGTTCACCGAGATCGGTGGACGGGCCGTCAGCCAGCACGTCACCGGCCATCACCGGCTCACCCAGCATCACGCAGGGGCGCTGGTTGATACAGGTGTTCTGGTTGGAACGGGTGTACTTGGTCAGGTTGTAGATGTCGATGCCGGCTTCGCCTGGCAGCAGCTCATCTTCATTGACCTTGATAACGATACGGGAGGCGTCGACGTAGTCGATCATGCCGCCACGCTTGGCCACTACGGTGACACCGGAGTCAACGGCCACGGCGCGTTCCATACCGGTACCTACCAGCGGCTTGTCAGCGCGCAGGGTCGGTACAGCCTGACGTTGCATGTTTGAACCCATCAATGCGCGGTTCGCGTCATCGTGTTCCAGGAACGGGATCAGGGCCGCTGCCACAGAGACGATCTGTTGCGGGCTCACGTCCATGTACTGGATCTGGTCGGCGTTCATAAAGGTGGATTCACCTTTGTGACGGCACGGGATCAATTCATCTTTCAGACGGCCATCTTCGGTGGTCGCGGCGTTGGCCTGTGCGATCACGTACTTGCCTTCTTCAATCGCAGACAGGTAATCCACTTCGTCGGTGATCACACCGTCGATCACCTTGCGGTACGGGGTCTCGAGGAAACCGTACTCGTTGGTGCGGGAATACACGGACAGCGAGTTGATCAGACCGATGTTCGGACCTTCCGGCGTTTCGATGGGGCACAGACGACCGTAGTGGGTCGGGTGTACGTCTCGAACTTCGAAACCGGCACGCTCACGGGTCAAACCGCCCGGGCCCAGCGCGGAGATACGGCGCTTGTGGGTCACTTCGGACAGCGGGTTGTTCTGGTCCATGAACTGGGACAGCTGGCTGGAACCAAAGAACTCTTTGACCGCGGCGGAGATCGGCTTGGCGTTGATCAGATCCTGCGGCATCAGGGTGTCCAGATCGCCCAGGGAGAGGCGCTCCTTCACCGCACGCTCGACACGGACCAGACCGACACGGAACTGGTTCTCGGCCATTTCACCGACGGAACGAATACGACGGTTACCAAGGTGGTCGATATCGTCCACTTCGTCGTTACCGTTACGGATGTCGATCAGGCGCTTCATGACCTCGACGATATCGTCCTTGGTCAGCACGCCAACGCCAGTCTCGTCTTCACGACCCAAACGGCGGTTGAACTTCATCCGACCTACGGTAGACAGGTCGTAACGCTCGGAAGAGAAGAACAGGTTCTCGAACAGCTGCTCGGCCGCTTCGCGAGTGGGCGGCTCGCCCGGACGCATCATGCGATAGATCTCGACCAGGGCTTCCAGGCGGCTGGAGCTGGAGTCGATACGCAGGGTCTCGGACATGTAGGCACCGTGATCCAGTTCGTTGGTGAACAGAACCTCGAAGTGCTTGAAGCCGGCCTGGGACAGGTTGGCAACTGCTTCCAGGCTCAGGGCCTGGTTGGCAGTCACGACCATTTCACCAGTCTGCGGATGTGCATAGTTCTTGGCTGCAACTTTGCCAACAACATACTCTACCGGCACCTCGATCTGAGTGATGCCGTCTTTTTCCAGCTGACGGATGTGACGGGCAGTGACACGACGACCGGTCTCGACCACCACGGCGCCATTGGCAATGATGTCGAAGGTCGCGGTCTCGCCACGCAGGCGCTCGGGCACCAGATCCATCATCAACTTGCCATCCTTGACCTCGAAACCGATGGTCTCGAAGAAGGTGGCCAGGATTTCTTCGGAACTGAAGTCCAGGGCGCGCAGAATAATGGAGGCCGGCAGTTTGCGACGACGGTCGATACGGACAAACAGGTTGTCTTTCGCATCGAACTCGAAGTCCAGCCAGGAGCCACGGTAGGGGATAACGCGGGCGTTATACAATACCTTACCGGATGAATGTGTTTTGCCTTTATCGTGGTCGAAGAAGACCCCCGGGCTGCGGTGCAGCTGGGAGACGATAACCCGTTCGGTACCATTGATGACAAAGGTGCCGTTCTCGGTCATGAGCGGAATCTCGCCCATGTATACTTCTTGTTCCTTGATATCTTTGACGGTGCCGGCAGCTGCTTCACGGTCGTACAGAACCATACGAAGCTTGACACGCAGCGGCGCGGAGTAGGTCACTCCACGGATCTGGCATTCTTTTACGTCAAATACCGGCTCACCCAGGCGATAGCTGACATACTGAAGCTCAGCACTACCGGAGTAACTGGTGATCGGGAAAACGCTACGGAAGGCGGCTTCTAGGCCGTACTCACCTTCCGGGTCAGCCTCGATGAACTGCTTGAAGGAGTCCAGCTGAATGGACAACAGATAAGGCGTGTCCAGTACCTGGTCTCGCTTACCGAAGTCCTTACGTATGCGTTTTTTTTCGGTATAAGAGTAAACCATAGGGTTCCTCAGCTCGCTGATAAGTGACCCACTCTGTCCCCACGGGACAGCTCTGTCTCAACACCGTTTTGTGTTGGCCCGGACGATGAGGCGGTCCGGATTGCTGGTGCACCGAGAGTCGTGAACGGTGTGAAATACTCTCAGTCTACAGCGCAAAAAGGCTGGTGAATAAAGATTCACCAGCCTTAGCCTGTTTTATCAGGCTAATCTACATAAATGCAGATTATTTGATCTCAACAGAAGCACCGGCAGCTTCCAGCTCTTTCTTCAGAGCTTCAGCTTCGTCCTTGGACACGGCTTCTTTCAGATTGGTCGGAGCAGCTTCTACCAGGTCCTTGGCTTCTTTCAGGCCCAGACCGGTAGCGCCACGAACGGCCTTGATGACGGCAACTTTGTTGGCGCCAGCAGCAGTCAGAACTACGTCGAACTCGGTCTTCTCTTCTACTGCTTCAGCAGCAGCCGGGCCGGCCATGACGGCAGCAGCGGCAGAAACACCGAACTTCTCTTCCATAGCTTCGATCAGCTCAACAACTTCCATTACGGACATGGAAGCAACGGCTTCAATGATTTGGTCTTTAGTGATAGACATGACAAAAATTCCTGATGTTGAATAAACTCAAACAGCCTAGATAGGCGAGAATCAAGCAGCAGCTTGTTTCTGGTCGCGAACAGCAGCGATAGTACGAACCAGCTTGCCAGCAGAGGCTTCCTTCATGGTAGCCATCAACTTCGCAATTGCTTCTTCGTAAGTCGGCAGCGTGGCCAGACGATCAATTTGTGCTGCGGCGATAAACTCACCGTTAAAAGCGCCAGCCTTGATTTCGAACTTTTGGTTCGCTTTGGCAAACTCTTTGAACAGACGAGCGGCAGCGCCCGGGTGTTCGTTAGAGAAAGCAATCAAGGTAGGACCGGTAAATGCGTCGTTCAGGCACTCGTATTCGGTACCTTCTACCGCGCGACGCAGCAGGGTGTTACGCACAACGCGCATGTACACACCAGCTTCACGAGCGGTCTTACGCAGGACGGTCATCTTGTCTACAGTGACGCCGCGAGAATCGGCTACAACTGCAGAAAGAGCGCCTTTGGCAGCTTCGTTGACTTCAGCAACAATTGCCTTTTTGTCTTCGAGTCCCAATGCCATTGGCTTAACTCCTGGATTGAATCCGGGTCTGTTGACCCAGTACTGACACATCCCCCCTACCTTTACAACAGAGGGGAACGATGCGGTAGCAGGATTCCAGAAGAGAAAGAATCTTTCTCGCTGGGTTTCCGGCACCGTCTACGCAGGAAGAATTAAGGCTTTGCGGCCTCCTGCGGTCTTGGACGGAGGTCGAAACCCCCAACCAATCAAGGCGCAAAATTATAGATTAAATTTTGCGCCTTGTAAAACCCATCAATTAGGCCTGAGCTTCCAGGGAAGCTTGGTCTACGGCAACACCGGCACCCATGGTGGTGGAGATGCTGACTTTCTTGATGAATACACCCTTGGCGGAGGACGGCTTGGCCTTCTTCAAGGCAACCAGCAGCGCTTCCAGGTTTTCTTTCAGCTGAACTTCGTTGAAAGAGACCTTGCCCAGAGTGGTATGAATGATACCGTTCTTGTCGTTACGGTAACGAACCTGACCAGCCTTGGCGTTCTTGACGGCTTCGGCTACGTTCGGAGTGACGGTACCCACTTTCGGGTTCGGCATCAGACCGCGCGGGCCCAGGATTTGACCCAGTTGACCAACAACACGCATGGCATCCGGGGATGCGATGACGACGTCGAAGTTCATCTCGCCTTTCTTGACCAGCTCGGCCAGGTCGTCCATACCAACCAGTTCAGCACCGGCAGCCTTGGCGGCTTCGGCATTGGCACCCTGGGTGAACACGGCGACACGGATGTCACGACCGGTACCGTGCGGCAGTACAGTTGCACCACGTACGTTCTGGTCGGATTTACGAGCATCGATACCCAGGTTAACGGCAACGTCAACGCTTTCAACGAACTTGGCGGTAGCCAGTTCTTTCAGCAGGGCAATGGCTTCGTTGATGGAGTACTCTTTGGTACCGTCAACTTTTTCGCGAATAACGCGCATACGCTTGGACAGTTTAGCCATTGTCTTACTCCTCCACTACCAGGCCCATGGAACGAGCGGAACCGGCGATGCAACGTACTTTTGCATCCAGATCGGCACCAGTCATATCCGGCTCTTTGGTCTTGGCGATTTCTTGCAGCTGAGCCACAGTCACCTTACCAACCTTGTCTTTGTTCGGCTTGGCGGAACCAGACTGGATACCAGCGGCTTTCTTCAGCAGGAAGGAAGCGGGCGGAGTCTTGGTTTCGAAGGTGAAGGAACGGTCGCTGTAAACGGTGATCACGACCGGAGTCGGAGAACCTTTTTCCAGCTTTTCTGTACGGGCGTTGAATGCCTTACAGAATTCCATGATGTTCACACCGTGCTGACCCAGAGCAGGACCAACGGGAGGGCTGGGGTTAGCACTGCCAGCCTTAACTTGCAGCTTGATATAAGCTGTGACTTTCTTAGCCATTACAAAAATACCTCAAAAATGGGTTCTAACGCCTCGGAGACATGCTCCTGCAAACGGCTCCCCAACAAATAAAGGGGCAGCGAATTATAGAGATAATCGCTGCCCCTGACAACCGTTAAGCGTACAGAGATTAATCAGCCTTTTTCGACCTGACCAAAATCCAGTTCTACCGGCGTTGAGCGGCCGAAGATCAGTACGGAGACCTTCACGCGGCTCTTTTCGTAGTCCACCTCTTCAACGGTACCGTTGAAGTCGGCGAACGGACCATCGGCAACCCGGACCATCTCACCCGGTTCAAACAGGGTTTTCGGACGCGGCTTGTCGTGGGCATCTTGCAGACGATTGAGGATGGCATCCGCTTCTTTATCGGAGATAGGAGCAGGGCGATCGGAGGTACCGCCGATGAAACCCATTACACGTGGTACATTGCGTACCAAGTGCCATGTGGTTTCATCCATCACCATCTGGACCAGGACGTATCCCGGGAAAAATTTGCGCTCACTCTTGCGCTTCTGGCCAGCACGCATCTCGACCACTTCTTCGGTCGGGACCAGCACTTCACCAAACAGCTCTTCCATGCCATGCATCTTGATATGTTCACGCAGGGATTTGGCAACACGGCCTTCGTAGCCGGAAAATGCCTGCACGACATACCATCTCATACGCTGTTCACGTTGTTCAGTCATGGCTTATCCTTACACACCGGTAATCAAGTTGACCAACCAGACCAAGGCGCCGTCCAACACGAACAGCAGCAGCCCCATCACGGCAGTCACCGCCAGCACAATCAGGGTTGTCTGAATGGCTTCCTGACGGGTCGGCCATACGACCTTGCGGACTTCCAGGCGAGACTCACGGGCAAACGCCAGTGTTGCCTTGCCCTTGGTGGTTTGCAGGGCCACTGCACCGGCAGCAGCGATGACAACGACCACACCCAGGGCGCGGACGGCAGCAATAACGTCGCTCAGCAGGTAATTGCCCACTACAGCGGCCGCCAGGATGATGAAAACCAGGCCCCAAAGCAGGGTATCCTTGCTTCCGCCCTGACCCTCAGAACTAACACTCATACAACCCACCTGTATCTGACGTAACCAAAGACACAAAAGCCCCGTACGAGACGAGGTATATGGCAGGGGCGGCAGGACTCGAACCCGCAACCATCGGTTTTGGAGACCGCTGTTCTACCAATTCGAACTACGCCCCTGCATAAGAAAGCCCCTATTATAGGGGCTTTGCTTTATTTATGTAAGCCAAGATTAAGCGATAACTTTGGCTACAACACCAGCACCTACGGTACGGCCACCTTCACGGATGGCGAAACGCAGGCCGTCGTCCATCGCGATCGGCGCAATCAGGGTAACAACCATCTTGATGTTGTCGCCCGGCATGACCATCTCTACGCCTTCCGGCAGTTCGATGGTACCGGTCACGTCGGTAGTACGGAAGTAGAACTGCGGACGGTAGCCCTTGAAGAACGGAGTGTGACGACCACCTTCTTCTTTGGACAGCACGTACACTTCGGATTCGAACTTAGTGTGCGGCTTGATGGTGCCCGGCTTGGCCAGTACCTGACCACGCTCTACGTCTTCACGCTTCACGCCACGCAGCAGCGCGCCAACGTTCTCACCTGCACGACCTTCGTCCAGCAGTTTGCGGAACATTTCAACGCCGGTACAGGTGGTCTTGGTGGTATCTTTGATACCAACGATTTCCACTTCTTCACCAACTTTAACGATACCGCGCTCTACACGACCGGTTACTACGGTACCACGGCCTGCGATGGAGAAGACGTCTTCGATAGGCATCAGGAACGGCTGGTCAATTGCGCGCTCCGGCTCCGGAATGTAGGTGTCCAGGTGGCCAGCCAGTTCCAGGATCTTCTCTTCCCACTGAGCTTCGCCTTCCAGCGCTTTCAGTGCGGAACCACGTACTACCGGCAGGTCATCACCCGGGAAGTCGTACTCGGACAGCAGTTCGCGAACTTCCATCTCGACCAGTTCCAGCAGCTCTTCGTCATCTACCATGTCGCACTTGTTCATGAACACGATGATGTACGGAACGCCTACCTGACGACCCAGCAGGATGTGCTCACGAGTCTGCGGCATCGGGCCGTCAGTCGCTGCTACTACCAGGATTGCGCCGTCCATCTGGGCAGCGCCGGTGATCATGTTTTTAACGTAGTCGGCGTGACCCGGGCAATCTACGTGGGCGTAGTGGCGGGTAGCAGTGTCGTATTCTACGTGGGAGGTGTTGATGGTGATACCACGCTCACGCTCTTCCGGTGCCTTGTCGATCTGGTCGAAGGCGAAAGCTTTACCACCGAAGTGCTTGGCCAGCACGTTGGTGATGGCGGCGGTCAGGGTGGTTTTACCGTGGTCAACGTGGCCGATGGT
>NZ_JBFODJ010000126.1:0-19476 GCF_040908265.1 Aeromonas sp. R5-1 | reverse complement strand
GGAGCAGCTCGGTAGCTCGTCGGGCTCATAACCCGAAGGTCGTCGGTTCAAATCCGGCCCCCGCAACCAACCATTTGTGTCCATGGCAAGCGCATCGCGCAGCGGTGGAGACGAAGACAGCAAGAAGCAACTGCTCTGCTTTTTGTGGTGGCAATACAATTCGGACGCGGGGTGGAGCAGCTCGGTAGCTCGTCGGGCTCATAACCCGAAGGTCGTCGGTTCAAATCCGGCCCCCGCAACCAACTATTTGTGTCCATGGCAAGCGCATAGCGCTGCGGTGGAGACGAAGACAGCAAGAAGCAACTGCTCTGCTTTTTGTGGTGGCAATGCAATTCGGACGCGGGGTGGAGCAGCTCGGTAGCTCGTCGGGCTCATAACCCGAAGGTCGTCGGTTCAAATCCGGCCCCCGCAACCAACTTCTGACTGATTTTCTTCTGCATTACCTCTCTGATCCCCTCCAGCATCTGTTGCTTACACACAATAATGTGTGTTTTTCCGATCCCTCTCGCCATTTGTTCGGTATCATCCTGCTTTCTGTTCATGGATGAGGCCGCACCCTGTGATGACCCCTTTTAGCTATTCTTCTCCCCAAATCACGATGCAGAACACCTCCCTCGCCGAGGTAATGGCAGGGCCGACTGCCGTCAAACTCCTGCTCATTGCCGACTCAGCGCGCGATACCCTGCTGGCGACGCCTCCCTTTGCCGCCGTGGCAACCCAGATAGCCCTGGGTCAGAAGGCCCCCTATTCCCTCGACGACAGTCAGGGGCTGCAACGGGTGATCTTCATGGATGCCCGCCCGGCCCTGGATCATCGGCTCTACAAGCAGGTGCGCAGCTGGGTGGGCTCGCTGGCGGGCCTCAAGGCGACGCACCTGGCGCTCCATCTGGAGGGCTTTGACGATGAGCACCGCGCGCAACTGGCAAGGGTGGTGCTTGCCTGCCTGCTCGCCGCCGATGTGACCCTGCCGACCCAGAAACGGAGTGAGGCGACAAGACCGGGTTATCAGCAGTTGCAACTTTCCCCCCCTTGCGAGCTGGACATGACCCGCCTGAGCGCAGAAGCCGAAGGCAACGGTCTGGCTCGCCACCTGGCAGTGCTGCCAGCGTCCGAGCTCAATGCCCGTCATTACCGGGCCTATGCCCGGGAGCTGGCGCAGCAGGAGGGGTGGCAGTGGCAGGAGTTTGATGAGACGACCCTGGCACAGAAGGGGGCTGGCGCCTTCCTGGCGGTGGCCCGTGGTTCGGCGGACGGTCAGGCCGCCATCGTCAGGCTCAGTTACTGTCCGGCCAACCCGGTGCGCCGCGTCGCGCTGGTGGGCAAGGGGATCTGCCACGACTCCGGTGGCTACAACCTGAAAGTCGGTGGCAGCATGTATGGCATGCACCTGGACATGGGGGGCAGCGCGGTGGCCCTTGGCACGCTGCTGGCCATCAGCCGGGCGAAACTCCCCATTGAGGTGCACTGCTGGCTCGCCATCGCCGAGAACCACATCGGCCCGCAGGCCTTCCGGCCCGGTGAGGTGGTGACCGCCCTCAACGGCACCACCATCGAAGTGGTGGACACCGACGCCGAGGGTCGCATGGTGCTGGCGGATGCCCTGACCCTGGCGGCCGGGGACAAACCCGACTTGCTGATCGACTATGCCACCCTGACCGGCGCCTGCAAACGGGCGCTCGGCAGCCGTTACAGCGGCGCCTTCACCAACCGCCCCGAGTGGCTCACCACTCTGATAGCGCTGGGACAGCAGAGCGGGGAGCGAGTCTGGCCCTTCCCCCTGGACGAGGATTACGATGACAACCTCGATAGCGAGTGGGCCGATCTGTTACAGTGCGCGCCGGGCGCCTCCCCGGATCACATCGATGCCGCCCGTTTTCTCACGCGCTTCGTGCCCGCCGAGCTTCCCTGGTTGCACCTCGACCTGAGTGGTTTTCGCAACAAGGGGGGCAATGGCGTGGTGGGCAGCGAGGTAACCGGCTTTGGTGTCAGGCTGACCCTGACCCTGCTCGACAGCCCTCTGGGGATGGGTGCGCCCGACGCATGACAACGTGGCCAAGCACAATCAATAAGGACAAGCGTGAAACAAACAAGCTATGACTGGGTGCTGTTCGATCTGGACGAAACCCTGCTCGATTTTCCGGTCGCCAGGGCGCTGGAGCGGACCCTGCAGATCTACGGCGTGGCGCCGACTCCCCCCAAGATGGCGGAGTACCATGCCCTCAACCAGCGGCTCTGGCAGCAGTACAACTCAGGGGAGATTGACGCCACCCACCTGCAGCAGACCCGTTTTTCGCTCTTTGCCGAGCAGGTCAACGTAGCACCCATGGCGATGAACGAGACCTTCCTGCAGCAGATCATCGCCCTGAGCGTGCCGCTGGAGGGGGTGGAGGAGACCCTGCAGGCCCTGAAGAGCAAGGTCAGAATGGGGATCATCACCAACGGCTTCAGCCTGCCCCAGCGCGGGCGCCTCGACAAACTGGGCTGGAACAGCTGGTTTGAGCCTCTCGTTATTTCTGACGAGGTGCAGGTGACCAAGCCGGCGGCGGCCATCTTCCAGCATGCCCTGGCGCAGATGGGTCAGCCGAGCCCGGCGCGGGTGTTGATGGTGGGGGACAATCCCAAGACCGACATCGCCGGTGCCGCCGCCCAGGGTCTTGCCACCTGCTGGTACAACCCGGGGCGGGAGACCGGTCCGTGCGAGGCGACCCACGAGATCCACCACTTCGCCCATCTCTGCGCGATCGTGCTGGGAGAGTAGGTCCCCTATGCCCGCAAGGGTGTAAAAAAACAAGGCAGCCCATGGGCTGCCTTGTTTGCATCCGGCGTCTGCTAGCGGCCGAGGCGGGCGAGCAGCCAGGCCTCCAGCAAGGCCACGCCGGGGGCCAGCACGGCTTCGTCGAAGTCGAACTCCGGATGATGGTGGGGGGCCGCGAGGTTGGCTCCCAGGATGAGATAGGCGGCTTCGCCGCCGTGCTGCTGTACCCGCTCGATGAGGAAACCGGCATCCTCGCTGGCCCCGAAGCGGCGGGTGTGGATGGTATCAAGGGAGATCCCCTGTGCGAGAGGCACGATTTCCTCGATGAGGGCTGGGCTGTTCTCGATGCCGATCGCTTCCCCCTGTTTGCGGATGTGGTAGGTCGCGCCCTGCATCAGGGCCGCCCCCTCCACAATCTGCTGCACCTGATTGAACATGTAGTCGTTGAGGGCCGGCGTCGCGCCACGGGTCTCCCCCATCAGGCGGGCATGGCCCGGGATGACGTTGCGTCCACTGCCGCCGTTGAGCTGGCCCACGTTGATGCGGGTCATGCCGTCCCGATGGCGGGGAATGCCGAGCATGGCGGTGGTGGCCATGCAGGCCGCTGCCAGGGCATTGTGGCCCGCGTTGGGCTCGAGCCCCGCATGGGCGGCTTGCCCCATGAACTCCACGTCGAATTTGGTTGAACAGAGAAACTCGGTGGGGTTGACCACCAGCTCACCGCTGCTCGCGTGAATGCCGATGTGCAGTGCCAGCAGGGCGTCCACATCGTCGAGCTGCCCCCCTGCCGCGAGCGCCTTGCCGCCTCGGCAGCCCTCTTCAGCCGGCTGGAAGAAGAGCTTGATGCGGCCAGTGAGGCGATCGGCGAGGGCCGCGATCCGCTCGGCCAGCACCAGCCCGATGGCGGTGTGACCGTCGTGGGCACAGGCGTGCATCCAGCCCGGGTTGGCGGAGTGCCAGCCTCCCTGGCCGGGCAGGTGTGACGCCTCCTGGCTCTCTTCGACCTCCACCGCATCGATATCGAAGCGAAACGCCAGGGTGGGGCCGGGGCGCCCGCTCTCCCAGAGTCCCATCACGCCGGTGAGTGCGTCGATCCGCGTCAGCCACTCCGGATGCGCCCCCTGGTACAGGGCACGGGCCTTCTGGGCCTGGACGTCTATTTCCCGTCCCATGATGAGGGTGCTGGCGAGCAGTTGATCCCCCAGCATGATGGAGAAACCGAGTTCACTGAGGTGTTGGGCGATGAGGGTGGTGGTGCGAAATTCACACCAGGCGGCTTCGGGGTGACGATGAAGGTCGCGGCGCCAGTGGCGCAAGGCATCCTGAGTCATGGTGGTTCCTGCGTGGCAAATCCAGCGGCCATTGTGACGGGCAGGGGGGCAAGAGTAAATCCCGCAGGGGGAGATGCGACAAGGGGAGCCCGGGCTCCCCTTGAAAGATGGCATGGATGTCGACGAGGTCGTTTTGTGTGCGCAGATCGCGTTCAATGATGGCTTGGCATCATCCTTTGCCAGAGCGCGTCAAAAACCCATGTTGCAGTCTGTTTTTTGAACCGCCCCTCTGGGGCAGAGGTGGCAGATGGCTGATTGACCGACTTAGAGCTGTGCCAGCGACGGCATGGAGACGGCAACCAGAGTGAAAAACACGGTGAAAACGGCGGTAACTACGAACTCTTTCATGATTTTATCTCCCTTGGTTGGCTCATGATGGAACCAAGATACCACAACAGAACGATAAAACAACGAAAAATGTAATTATGAGGCAAAAATGGTTTGGTAGTGGAATGCGGCTGCATTTTTCCAAGTTTAAGGGCGTTTTTTGTCCTGGGAAGAGTTTGATAGTGATGCCAGTGAAAGTGGATGCACATAAAGTCTTTAAATACATTGAGTTACGTTGATTTTGTGACTCTCCCCTTGGAGGTTCCGATTGGCTTCTTTGTGGTGATCTCCATTTTTCATCAGCAAAATGGCCTGCGGGATGCGCCGATTGATGTCGTCATAGTGAGGTTGGTGGCTGTCAGCCAGGTTTTGTCATCCCATGTCATGTTTTCTCACGACTTGTGTCCCAACCCCAGTGTGCAAGGCTGTTGCCAGCCAGGGTTATCCGATGAAGGCTCAATTTTCTGCTCATCCCAAACAGGATGGGAGCAAAAAGAGTACGGAAAAACGACAAAAGGGCCGTCAAAGGAGCATGGAAGGAAAGGGGGGAAGGCGGGAAAATGGGGGTTCGATCTTCATGGGGCCTTGGGTGGCCGGAAGCCCCGTTTTTCGCTGTTTTCTTGGGGGGGCGAGCCACCGGGCCCGCGCGCAGGGGAAGCGGGAGATATCGTCGGCCCACCCGGGTGGCTATATGGCGCCGGTGTGATGGGATGAAGGGCAGGGGAGGCCTGGCGCAGGGCCGTGGCTCTGCGGCACCAAGGCCTTTATCTAGACCCGTCGCGAACAAGGTGAGCAAGCAGAAAAGCGGGGGAAAGAAGTAAAGGAGAAGGTCGTGGGGTCAGAGGCTCAGGGCCGCCGGGCAAGGGGGTAAAACATGGCGACAGTGGCCAGTGGATAGTCGGGCCCCCGCAGGGGGAGGAGGGGGTGAGGAGCCCGCATAAAAAAACCCTCCAGAGGAGGGTTTTTTGTCAGACCACAGCCCTTAGAACAGGGTGGTGGAGAGATCGTACAACTCCTGGTTGAACGGGCGCTTCAGGTTCTCGATGCAGTCGATGATGTCGTGGTGCACCATCTCGTTGCCCTGAATGCCGACGCAGCGGCCACCCTGGCCCGCCAGCAGTTGCTCGACGGCGAAGGCACCCATGCGGCTGGACATGATACGGTCACGGGCAGTGGGAGAACCGCCACGCTGGATGTGACCCAGGATGGTGGCGCGGGTTTCGCGGCCGGTCATGGCCTCGATGTCTTTTGCCAGGGCGTTCACGTCGGTGACGTGCTCGCAGATGGTGATGATGGCGTGCTTCTTGCCCTTGGCTTCCCCTTCCTTGATCTGTTGCAGCAGCTTCTCCTTGTCGAAGGCCACTTCCGGCACGATCACGTACTCGGCACCACCGGCAACGGCGGCAGACATGGCCAGATCGCCGCAGTGGCGGCCCATGATCTCGACCACGGAGATGCGGTGGTGGGAGCTGCAGGTGTCGCGCAGGCGGTCGATGGCGTCCACGACCACGTTCAGGGCGGTATCAAAGCCGATGGTGAAGTCGGTACCGGCGATATCGTTGTCGATGGTGCCCGGCAGGCCGATGCAGGGGAAGCCCTCCTCGGTCAGCTTCTTGGCACCCATGTAGGAGCCGTCGCCGCCGATGACCACCAGGGCGTCGATGCCGTGTTTCTTCAGGTTTTCGACCGCTTCGGCACGGACTTTCGGATCCTTGAAGGCGGGGAAACGGGCGGAGCCCAGGAAGGTACCGCCACGGTTCACGACGTCGGAGACGCTGTGACGCTCGAGCTTGACGATACGGTCCTGGTGCAGACCGAGGTAGCCATCATAGATGCCGTAAACTTCCAGGCCATGATGCAGACCGGCGCGCACCACGGCGCGGATGGCTGCGTTCATACCCGGTGCGTCACCACCACTGGTCAAAACACCAATACGTTTGATTTGTTTGGTCATGAGTGCCTCTGGATCTGAGTTGTCGAAAATCAAGATTCTGAAAAATACGGCTGGCCGCTTTTACTATATCGGCTTTCCTATGGCGAGAGGGTCCATAGGAAAGCGATATGCAAAGAGGGGCGGGGCCCCTCTTTGCTTGGCGCTTACTTGGCGGCGCCAGCGATGATCTGGGAGAAGTCGTCCACTTTCAGGGACGCGCCACCCACCAGGCCACCGTCGATGTCCGGCTGGCCGAACAGGTCGGCAGCGGTGGCGCCAGTCACGGAGCCGCCGTACAGGATCTGTACCTTGGCAGCCACGGCTGCATCAAAACCGGCCAGGTATTGACGGATGTGAGCATGCACGGATTGTGCGATCTCCGGGGTGGCGGTCTTGCCGGTGCCGATGGCCCATACCGGCTCGTAAGCGATGACGGCGTTCTCGAAGGAGGCGATGCCGCAGCGATCGATCACGGCCTTGAGCTGGGTCTCGACCACCTGGTTGGTGGTACCGGCTTCGAACTGGGCCAGGGTTTCACCGATGCACAGCACGGGGATCAGGCCGCCCTTCTGAATGGCTTCGTACTTGGCAGCCACCACGTCGTCGGTCTCTGCGTGCAGGGTACGACGCTCGCTGTGACCGACCAGGGAGTAGGTGCAGCCGAAGGCTTTGAGCATGGAGGGGGCGTTTTCGCCGGTGAAGGCGCCGGACTCGTGAACGTCGGCGTTCTGGGCACCGTAGGCGATCTTGCTGCCGGCGGTCAGCTGTTCAACCAGACCCAAAAAGATAACCGGCGGGCAGACGGCCACTTGCACGGAAGGATGAGCGGCAGCGGCCGGGGTCAGTCCTTTGATCAGGGCTTCTACAGAAGCCTTGGTGCCGTTCAGTTTCCAGTTACCCATTACCAGGTGCTGTCTCATCTTCTATATCTCCTAGGCATTTGATTGCGCAACATTATATGAATTGAACCGAGCCCAAGATAGCTGACCCGGCGGCAAATGACGTAATTTTTTTTCGCTTTCCTGATCCAAATCAGGAATGCAAGGCGCGATTGCTCACTCGGTGACCTGCCCACGCAAACGGGCCCACCATACCCCAATCCACTCGTGAATGGCAGCCTCGGAATACATCAGATAACGCCCTTTGGGGAGGTAGCTGTAGAGGGGTTGTGGCTCCTGACTCTGCTTGGCGGTGTAATCGGTGGGAGCCGGCACCGCATCGAGTCCCTGACTGCGATAGAGAGCCATGGCCCGGGGCAGGTGGGTGGCCGAACTCACCAGCGCCACCCGCTTGCCGTTGAGGTGGGCGGCGATGCTGACCGCCTCGTCATGGGTGTCTTTGTTGTTTTCAAACAACGTCATGCGCGCACGCGGGATGCCAAGGCTGGCCGCCATGCGGGCGTTGACCTCGGCGTTCGACAGGGGATCCCCGGCCACGGCACCGGAGAAGACCAGCTCGGCTTCTGGATAGGCCAGAGCCAGGCGAACTCCTTCCAGGGTGCGCGCCAGGGAGATGTTGTTTTGCCAGGCGCGCTCTGGGATGGCCGGATCGCTCACATGACCGTTGCCCAGCACGACGATGGCCTGGATGTCAGGATGCAGGCTCACCTCGAAGGGGGGATAGGTCTGCTCCAGGCTGCGGGCCAGCTCGTAGCTCACCGGCCGCGTCCCCATCAGGGCAATGATCACCAAGGAGAGGGTCGCCAGCAGTCTGCCGCTTTTTTGAAAGCGGGTGAACCAGAGCAGCACGAGCGCCAGCACCAACAAGGAGAGAGAAAAGGGGAGCGGCATCAGCAGATGGCCCAGCCATTTCTTGATGACAAAGAAGTTGAGCTCGAACACGACAGACACGTCCTTGAGTTTTCAGCAAATTCGGGATGTGACAGAATACCCCTCTTTTTTCCTGTGGCCCAATCCTGTGTGGTTCCTCCTGCGGCCCTCATGGCGGGGCGGTCGAAGATGAGTGTGTCTTGAAGCAAGATCAGAGTTTTGACGGGCGCGCGGACAAGTTCGCTCGCAACATTTACGACTCCACCAAGGGGCGCATTCGCACCACCATTGTCTGGAGTGACATCGAAGCCTGCCTGGCGCGCCTGGGCAACCGGCCGCTGCGCATCCTGGATGCCGGCGGCGGCTTTGGCTACTTCGCCCAGAAATTGGCGGCCATGGGCCATCAGGTGGAGCTGTGCGATTTGTCGGCAGAAATGCTGGATCTGGCCCGGGAGCAGATCGCCCAGAAGGGGTTGGAAGACAGAATTCGTCTCATCCATTGCCCCATTCAGGATCTCAAGCACCAGGTGACCGGCACCTTCGATCTGGTGCTCTGTCATGCGGTACTGGAGTGGCTCGCCGAGCCGCGCCAGACCTTGCTGGGTCTGTTCCCTTTCGTCAAGGCTGGGGGCATACTGTCGCTGCTTTTTTACAATCGTCACGGCCTCCTGTTCCAGAGCCTGGTGGTGGGCAATTTTGACTATGTGCGCCTGGGCCTTCGCAAGAAACGCCAGACAGCCCTGACACCCACCAATCCCCAGTTGCCGGAGCAGGTCTATGACTGGATAGGCCGGGGGGGATTGCGGATCATCGGCAAGACCGGGGTGCGTGTCATCCACGACTACATGCGCCACAAGCAGGATCAGGTCGAGAAGTTCGAGGACCTGCTGGCCATGGAACAGCAATATTGCCGCCAGGAGCCCTTTGTTTCCCTGGGGCGCTACATCCATGTGATGGCCCAGAAACCGGCCGGTTGAGCCCCACCGGCGTGAATACGATGCGGGATCCAGCCGCCGGGGCGCCACCGACCCCGGCCTATATCACCACGGCGGGCGAAGACCTGCCGACTATAACAACGAGATGATAACGTCATGATGAGTACATCCCGTACCCTGCCAGAGACGGTGGGATGGGTCAGACAGGAGGGGTTGGCGCTGAACCTCCCCACCGACAGGCTGGCCTTTCTGATAGCGATCAAGACGCTCTCCGAGGACGAGTCTGATCTCTCGGAGGCCGCGCTGCACGATGCCTTTGGCTATGTCAGCAGTGCCTTCGGCCAGATGGACGAGACCCTCACCGGTCGCGCCAACAACGCCATCAACGATCTCATTCGCCAGCAACTGCTGTCGCGTTTCACCACCGACATGGTGGCGGGGGAGAGCCTCTACCGCCTGTCGCGCCTTGGCATGAGCATCGTCGATTTCTTCATGGATCAGCGCCAGGTGGACTCCATCAAGCTCTCCATCCTGCTCGAGCACCTGGCGGCCGAGCTCGACACCGCCCGCAAGGCGGCGCTCGAGACCAACACCCGGGAGCAGTGGGACGCCGAGGTGCTGCCGCGCCTCTCCTTCTCCCTGGAAGAGACGCTCGGGCGCATCGATCTCACCCAGCGCGCCATGGACGAGCAGCAAAACCAGGTCAAGAGCGAGATAGCGGCCCTGCTGACCCAGAACTGGGTCGATGCCATCCACAGCTGCGAGAAGCTCCTGCACGAGACCGGCCAGACCCTGCGCGAGTTGCAGGACACCCTGGACGCCGCCGGCCACCGCCTGCAGGCGGGGCTGCTCAACATTCAGGAAGCGGCCCAGGGGCGTGAGGATCTGTTCCACGTCGAGGAGCTGACCCTCGCCCTGCAGGGGCGTCTGGATGTCATCACCGCCTGGGGCCAGCAGTGCATCGAGCTCTGGTCCCGTTATGACAGGCACGTTCACAAGTTCATCCGCAACGCCATCGACATGGACAAGAACCGCGCCTTCAGCCAGCGGCTGCGGGAATCCATCCGCAACTTCGAGCAGCACAGCTGGTTGTTGCGGGTGGCCGAAGAGCCCCGTTTGCTGGAGCTGCGGGATGAAACCATCGCCATCCACGACGAGGAGGTGACCGGCGAGGTGCCCCTCGAGATGGAGTACGTGGAGATGGTGGACATCAACCAGGAGCTGGCGGAGCGCATCGAGCGCTACCTGGCCCGCTACCCGGAGCAGGGAGATCGGCTGGATCTTGCCGACGTGCTGCGGGAATACCTGCTGGACTACCCGGCCCATGCCCACTTCGACGTGGCGCGCCTCCTGATCGATCAGGCCGTGCGTCTCGGCCATGCCAGCGGTGAGCGCGAGCACCACCGCCAACCCGCATGGAAACCCATCAACCAAGCTGGATCCAAGGTTCAGGCCTATGTCATCGATCAATACTGAATTCCCCTTGCCCCTGCGTCTCGCAGAGGCCATCGCCAACCCCTTGTTTCCGCGCATCGACACCGCCCTGCGCTCCGGTCGCCACATCAGTGCCGACGAATTCGAGCAGCACTCGGCCCTGGTGGAGTACCACCAGGAGCTGGAGATCTTCTACGGCCGCTATCAGGTGGAACTCATCAAGGCGCCGGAAGGCTTCTTCTACCTGCGTCCGCGCCCGAGCGCCGACATCGGAACAACAGTGCTATCCGAGCTCGATATGCTGGTGGGCAAGGTGCTCTGCTACCTGTTCCTGAGCCCGGACAGGCTCGCCTCTGAAGGGGTGTTCGCCATGGGAGAGCTGCAAGAAGAGGTGCTGAGTCTGGCGGACGAGAAGCAACTGCTGCGCATGGTCAACAGCCGCTCCGGCGGCACTGATCTCGACAAGAAGAAGCTCCTCGAGAAGATCCGCACCTCCATGCGTCGCCTCAAGCGCCTCGGGATGATCACCCCCCTTGGCAACAGCGACAAATTCCGGGTCAACGAGTCCGTGTTCCGCTTCGCCGCCGATGTGCGCTCCGACGAGGATCCCCGCGCTGTGCAACTGCGGATGATCCAGGAAGGGGAGGCCATTTTCCACGACGACGAGATGCCGAGCAGCGATTCCCTGTTCGAGGATATCGAAGAGGATCTGGACGAAGAGCAGCTGGAGCTGGAGGTGGAAGATGATCTGCAACGTTAATGTGCCGGCACTGATGGTGTGTGCCGGTTTGATGGAGAGTGTGGCGTGAGAGGCAAATTCAAATCCCTGACCATGGTCAACTGGAACGGCTTCTTCGCCCGCACCTTCGATCTCGACCAGCTGGTCACGACCCTGTCCGGCGGCAACGGCGCGGGCAAGTCCACCACCATGGCGGCCTTTATCGCGGCCCTCATTCCCGACCAGTCACTGCTTCACTTCCGTAACACCACGGAGGCGGGCTCCTCCAGCGCGTCCCGCGACAAGGGGCTCTACGGCAAGCTGCAGCGCGGCCACTGTTATTCGCTGCTGGAAGTGATGAACAGCCGTGAGCAGCGGATCTGGGTCGGCGTCCACCTCGAACAGGTGGCCAACCGTGACAACAAGGTCAACATCACTCCGTTCGCCCTGGTGGATGTGCCCGAACACCTGGCGCCCACGGATCTGCTGCTGGAGAAGCTCGACGACGGCAAGGGGCGGGTACGTGCCTTCGCCGATCTGAAGGGGGCGGCAGCGGAGCTCGGCGCCATCAAGGTCGCCAAGTTCAATACGGTGACCGACTATCACAACTTCATGTTCGAGTTCGGCATCACCCCGAAGAAACTGCGGGATCAAAAGGATCGCGGCAAGTTCTATCGCCTGATCGAAGCTTCCCTCTACGGCGGTATCTCGTCTTCCATCAGCCGCTCCTTGCGTGAATACCTGCTGCCGGAGAACTCCGGGGTACGCAAGGCGTTCCAGGACATGGAGGCGGCCATCTACGAGAACCGCCGCACCCTGGAAGCCATCAAGGAGACCCAAGGTCAGCGGGATCTCTTCAAGAACCTGATCACCGAGACCACCCACTATGTGGCCGCGGAGTATGTGCGGGGCGCCGCCGAGAAGAGCCGTCTCTCCGAGCTGGCCCTCAAGGCACGCTCTGAGCTCGCCGGCAAACGCCGTCTGCTGGCCGAGGAGAAGCAGCGCGCCATCTATCTGGCGGACGAGGTGGATCAGCTCACCAACCGCGAGAAGCTCCTGACCGACGAGCTGGAGTCCGCCGCCGAGCACCTGGCCAAGGTGATGGCGGCCGTGGCCCTGCAAAAGAAGATTGCCCTCTATCGCGCCGATCTGGCGGAGCTCAACGACAAGCTCGAGCAGCAGCAGGCGGTGGTGGAAGAGATCCACGGCCAGTTGCTGGAAGTGGAGGAGCGCAAGGAGCTGGCCCAGGCAGAGGTGGACAGCCTCAAGACCCAGCTGGCCGACTACCAGCAGGCGCTCGATATCCAGCAGACCCGCGCCATCCAGTACCGTCAGGCGGTGCAGGCCCTGGAAAACGCCCGCGAGCAGTGCGAACTGCCGGGGCTCGAGCCTGCGCAGGCGAGCGACACCCTGCACCAGTTCCGCGCAGCCGAGCAGAGCCTCACCAGCCGGGTGCTGGGGGCCGAGCAGCAGCTGGCGCTGGCCAAGGCGGCGGTGGCCGAACACGAAGCGGCGCTGGCGCTGCTGCTCAGCATCGCACCCGAGACAGTGCGCGAGGCTGCCTGGCCCACCGCGCAGGCGCTGCTCAAGCGCCACATCGAAGACAAGGCCCGCATTGCCCAGGGGCAGGGTCTGCGCGCCGCGCTGGCTCGCCTCGAGAAAGAGAGCGAAAGCCAGAAGACGCTCTTGCGGCTGCGAGACGAGCTGGCCCAGGCGTCTGGTCAGCACATTGCTAGCCAGGACGAGCTGGAGATCTTCCTCGAAGCCCAGCGCACCCGCCAGGAGGAGCTCTCCGAGCAGCAGGCAGAGGCCAATCAGCGCCGCGCCAGCCTCGAGCATCAGGGTACTCAGCTGGGTCGCGATATCGCGGAGCTGACCAAGCTGGCCCCGCGCTGGCTCAAATCCTTTGAAAAACTCGAGCAACTGCGCGAGCAGAGTGGCTTGGCCTTGGCCACCGCCGAAGAACTCTCTTCCGGCATGCAGAGCGTGCTCGACAAGGAGCGGGAGTTCGAGCAGGAGAGCAACCGCATTCAGGGCCAGAAACAGGCGCTGGAGATGCAAATTCGCAACCTGCAGCTGGGTGCCGGCGAGGCGGATCCGCGTCTTGCCCGCATCGCCGAGCAGGTGGGGGGCGTGCTGCTCTCGGACGTCTATGACGACATCTCCATCGATGATGCCCCTTACTACTCCGCGCTCTACGGCCCGGCTCGCAGCGCCCTGGTGGTGCTCGACCTCGAAGGCGCCATCGAGCGGCTGAAAAAGCTGGAAGATTGCCCGGAAGATATCTACCTCATCCAGGGCAACCCCGACTCCTTTGACGAGGATCTGGTGGAAGCTGATGAGCTGGGGGACGCCGTGCTGGTGCGCACCAGCAAACGTCAGGTGCGCTTCTCCCGCTACCCCGAGCTGCCGCTGTTTGGCCGCGCCGCCCGGGAAAAACGGATCGAGCAGCTCGATCTTGAGCGGGAAAACCTCATCGAGGGCTACGCCAAGGCCGCCTTCGAGCAGCAGAAGTACCACCGTCTCTACGGCCACTTCCGCGACTTTATCGGCCAGCATCTGGATATCGCCTTCCGCCCGGACCCCGAAGCCGAGGTGCAGGCCAAGCAGCACGAGCAGCGCAAGCTGCAAGAAACCATCGCCGAGTGCGACAAGCAGCTGAGTGATGCCAAAGCCGCCGCCGCCCAGCTGACCCGCCATATCCAGCTGGTGCAGGGGATGCTGCCCTTTGCCCACCTGTTTGCCGAGGCAGACCTGGCGGCCCGCCTCGAGGCGGCTCACGCCGATGTGGAGGCCCTTAAAACAGCCGAAGCCTTTATCGCCAGGCACGGCAAGGCGCTGGAAAAACTGGAAACCATGGTGCAGGTGCTGCGCCAGGATCCCCAGGATCTGGCGGCCCTGCAGGCGGCCTTTGACGAGGTGAGCGACCTGCTGGCCGAGCAGAAGCGCCGTTGCTACGCCCTCGATCAGCTGGTGGCCCGTTTGCCGCACTTTGCCTATCAGGATGCGCAAGATCTGCTGGGCAAGGCCTCCGAGATGAGCGAGCGACTCAAAGAGAAGCTCAAGGCGGCAGAGCTTGCCGCCCGCACCGCCGGTGAGCAGCACAAGCAGATCACCCAGCGCCACACCGAGGCGCTGCAACTGCGCACGGCGCTCGATTCCAGCGCCTCGGCCAAGGGGCAGACCCTGGCGGAGTTCGAGCAGGAGCTGGCGGCCATGGGGCTGACCCTGTCGGATGACATGGAAGAGAAGGCCCGTGCCCACAAGAAAGAGATTGAAGAGCTGCTTATCCGCACCCGGACCCGCCGCACCAGCGCCGAGGCCCAGTTGCAGGTGTGCAAGCGCGAAATCGAGTCCCTTGGCGGTCGTCTCAAGCTCGAAGGCAAGGATTACTACAGCGCCCGCAAATCCCTGGTGGGTCACAAGGCGAGCTGGTCGCGGGTGGTGCGTCTGGCACGGGAGACCGACGTCGAGAAGCGTCTGAACAAGCGCGAGCTGGCGTACCTCGACAGCGACGAGCTGCGCTCCATGTCGGACAAGGCCCTCGGCGCCCTGCGGGTGGCGGTGGCCCACGACGAGGCCCTGCGCGATGCGCTGCGTCTGTCGGAAGGCAACCGCAGCACCGAGCAGAAGGTCGCCTTCTATGTGCAGGTCTACCGTTACCTGAAAGATCGCATCCGCAACGACATCATCCGCTCGGACGATCCGGTGGAAGCCATCGAGGAGATGGAGATCGAGCTGGCGCGCCTCGCCGACGAGCTCAAGCAGCGGGAAACCCATCTGTCCCTCTCCTCCCACGAGGTGGCGGCCAAGATCACCAACATCATCCGCCGGGAGCAGAACCGCATCCGGGTATTGAACCAGGGCCTGCAGAACATCGCCTTCGGTCTGGTGCGCGGGGTGCGTCTCAACGTCAATATCCGCGAGGCCCACACTCGCCTCCTGACCGCACTCGCCGATCAGAGCGCCATGCACAACGATCTTTTCGCCGACAAGGAGCTCAGCTTCTCCGAGGCCATGGCCAAGCTCTTCCAGCGTCTCAACCCGCAGGTGGAGCAGGGGGAGCGCAACTATCAGGTGATGGGGGACGTGCTGCTCGACTATCGCAACTACCTGGAGCTGGAGATCGAGGTGCAGCGCGGTGCTGACGGCTGGCTGCGGGCCGAGAGCGGCGCCCTCTCCACCGGCGAGGCGATCGGCACCGGTCAGGCCATCCTCTTGATGGTGCTCATCAGCTGGGAGGAGGAGTCCCGCCGTCTGCGCGGCAAGGACATCGCTCCCTGCCGCCTGTTGTTCCTGGACGAAGCGGCACGGCTTGATGGCAAATCCATCGCCACCCTGTTCGAGCTGTGCGAGCGGCAGGACATGCAGCTCCTCATCGCGGCGCCGGAGAACATCAGCCCCGAGAAGGGCACCACCTACAAGCTCATCCGCAAGGTGCAGGGCAAGCACGAGCATGTGCATGTAGTGGGGCTGCGCGGCTTTGGCTTCGCCGACGACAAGCTCATCGCCTGACATCTTCCCCTGACAGGGGCTGACGGAGCGATACGCAAAACGGGAGGCTTGGGCCTCCCGTTTTCCATGGGAAATGTGAGAGAGTAGGCCCCTGTTAACGGAAGCCTGACTGGCGATGCTGGTCGCTCTGTCCCATCGAGGAAGCAACGCATGACGACGCGACAAAAAGGGCTGCTGGCCTCTCTGTGCCTGCTGCTGGCCGCCTGCAGCAGCCACCCTGATGCAGGCAGTGCGGGCAACTGGCGAGGCTATACCCAGACGGGGCTTGCCTCCTATTACGCCGATCGCTACCACAACAAGCGCACCGCCAGCGGGGAGCCTTACCAGCGCCACGCCAACACCGCCGCCCACATGACACTGCCCTTTGGCGCCCTGGTGAGGGTCACCAACCTCGCCAACGACAAGAGCGTGGTGGTGCGGGTCAACGACAGGGGCAATTTCCCCCGCGGGCGCATCATCGATCTCTCCAGGGCGGCGTTCAGCGCCATCGGCAATCCCCGATCCGGGCTTATCAAGGTCAGGATTGAGGTGCTCTAGTCACCGGGTCTGCATGTGCCGGTGCCCCTCCATACCCGGGCCGCTGGAAGAGGGCATTTCCCGGTGATCGCGGGCCATCTTCTTCATTCCATTGGTGAGGTCGCCAACGCGACTTCCCATTTTCCGGTGTGCCATTAAGATAGCCAAACGAAAAACAGGGTGTCTTTGCCATCTGGCGGCAACCGGGCATGGCATGGTGTGTGAGACACCCTTTCAACCCCCTGCCCATGTTTCGCCGCTAAGGCGCAGGCTATAAAGAGAGACGTCATTCACTGGGAGGATCAGAACATGGCTGACAAGCGTGCCATTCAGGCAACGGCCATCCCCGAGCACAAGGCAAAGTCCCTCTATCCGGAGCCCTTTGCCTCCCTGGTCAAGCACCGCACCCGGCGCAGGCTGGGGGATCATTTCGGCCTTGCCAATTTCGGGGTCAACCTGACGACCCTGGCACCGGGGGCCATCTCGGCGCTCAAGCACCATCACGGCCTGCAGGACGAGTTCGTCTATGTGCTCTCGGGCAATCCCACCCTGCGCCACGGGGAGGAGGAGTACCGGATGTCGCCGGGGGAGTGCATCGGCTTCAAGGGGGGCAGCGGCCTGGCCCACCAGTTGCTCAACCACGGTGAGGTGGACGCCGTCTATCTCGAGGTGGGGGACAGGCTGCCAGGGGACACCGTCGACTATCCCGACGACGATCTGGCCCTGGTACAGGGTGCCGATGGCGCCTGGTCAGCCAGACACAAGGATGGCACCCCCTACTAGGGTGCCTCTTCGGGCAATGAGAGAGACCTCCATGGTGTTCAGCCCCTTTTCTGCTGTCAGGGCAGAGGATTTTCTGCCGCTGCTCAACGACGAGACGCTGCGAAAGCACCTGATCCCTCACCCGCTTTTCGATGTGGCCGGGGTGCGCGACTGGATGGCGTACAAGCTGGGAGTCGACGCCCGGCCAGGTTGCCGCGTGCGCGCCATCTTCCTCGACGGCACCCTGGCGGGGTGGTGCGGTATCCAGCCCGATGACGAGGGGGTGGAGCTTGCCATCGTGCTCGCCAAGGCCGGCTGGGGAAGCGGCGTGGCGATTTTCAACGAGATGATGGGGTGGGCGAGGGAGCTTGGCCATCGGACGATACTCTTTCACTTGCTGGATACCCGCCCGCCTTATCTGTCCCTCGCCAGACGGGCCATCTGGGTGAGGAAAACGCGCCTGGGCGAACACCCTTTCACCACCTATTGCCTTGACGTTGAGCGCTGGTCTGCAGGCCCTTAGCCTGGACCAGGGGGCCGCAAGCCGTGCCGCCTCCTGGCGGGTCCCGTTGCCACCCTTTGCGCCATGATCCCTCCCGCTCGTTTGTTCCTCCGTGCACGGCGTGGTTATCCACCCCGTTGAACACAGTGTTCATTCTGCCCCCCTATATGGCCCCCACCGTCCTGCCTACACTGGGCAACGTCTGATGGGGGAGCATCCGGCAGTATAAATCGCTGTCCAGGTTGCACTCTCTGGCGTGTTGACGATGTACAACGGAGAAAACTGGATGAAAAAAGAGACAGACAAACTGGTATCGATCGCAGTGCTCAAGGCCCGTGACGGCATGGGAGAGCGCCTTCGCGATGCCCTGCTTACCTTGATTGACCCCACTCGCCAGGAGCCGGGCAACCTCGATTACGTGCTGTTCGAGTTGAAGGATGAACCCGGCACCTTCTACATGCGGGAAGCCTTCGTGAGTCAGGCCGCCCTGGATGCCCACTGTGAGACCGCGTATTTCCAGGCTTTCGCTCGCCAGGCGGACGAACTGCTGGCCGAACCCCTTCGGCTTGTCTTCATGGAAGAAGTGAGCCCCTGATCCTTGCCGCAGAGCCCGATGGTCCCCTCATCGGGCTTTTTGCCTTCAGCCTCGCTCCCGGCAATCGCATCTACCTGCTCGGCTGTGTGGCCATGGCCCTGAACCCCATCCTGATCAAGCGCTGCTACCGGGGGAGTCCTTCCTCCACCTGACCGGCTGGACCCTCATCTGCGCCACTGTGCTGCTCACCGGCATGCTGACCGGGGAGACAGTACACTGGGAACAGGTAGGCTGGGGGGTAGAAGGTGTGCTGCTGACCATGGTGCTCCTGCCCCTTCATGCTGGCAAACGGGGGGCTGTCTGAGGGGCCGCCTGTGGCCCTGATCAACCAGGGAGTGCGTCATGAGAAGAACCCTGATCCTGGTACGCCATGGCAAGTCGAGCTGGGAAGACGCGTCTTTGTCTGACCGCGCTCGTCCGCTGGCTGCGCGCGGGCTGCGCGATGCGCCCCTGATGGGGGCTCGTCTGGCGCACCTTGGGGTGAAGCCCGATCTCATCCTCTCGAGCCCCGCCTGCCGGGCCCTGACGACCGCCCGGCTGCTTGCCGGGGAGCTGGGTTATTCCCCGGACCGCATCGTCATCGACGAGGGCCTCTACGAGAGCGATGCCGGGACCCTTCTCGGGGTGGTGGGGGCGCTTTCAGATGATCTCGCCTGCGTACTGCTGGTGGGTCATGATCCTGCCTTCACCGACCTGGCTCATGGCTTTTCCTCCGGTATCACTCGCATGCCGACCTGTGCCGTCGCCCGCTTCATCTTCGACGCCCCCTCCTGGTCGGCGCTCCCGTCCTGCTCGCCGGTGGTGGCCGTGCTGGACTTCCCGAAGAAGAGGTAGGGGGGCGTCGGTTGCAGGCATGCAGAAACGACAAGGGGAGCCGCGGCTCCCCTTGTCGTGATGGTGACGGGGTCATTTGGCCGCGATGGGCCCCTTGGTGCCCGCATCGTTGTCGACCCAGCCATCTTCTCCCTTGAGGCGGCGATCCCCCTGGATGGTGTAGATGACCATGCCCTCCTTGAACACCAGGGCGCCGTCGGATTTCCTGGTACTGACCTGCTTGTCGTTGACCCACACCTGATCCTTGTCATCGATGCGGATGTTCGCGACCGTGGCGCCCGTCTCGGGGAAGGTGGCGACCCCGTTGCCGGCGTAGGGGCTGGCGCTGGCCGCTGCGGGGGCGGCGCCAAATCCGGCGGCGGCGTTCTCGGCCTTGCTCTTGTGAATATCGCAGCCCTGGGCTTCGGTCACCTGGGTGCAGCCGGAGCGTTCCAGCTGTTCGGCGTATTTGTGGTTGTTGACATCCTCCCCCACCTTAGCGCTTCGCGTCACAGGAGGGGGATTCCCATTACTGGGTGATAGCTGCTCGCGCAGTACCGGGTTCCTGCTT